>NZ_BDGT01000026.1 GCF_001748285.1 Thermogemmatispora onikobensis
AGCGCTTCGATCAGGCCTGCGAACGCTGGCGGGGCCTCTACCGTGCGGCGCTTGCCCAACGCAATACCCAGGACCGCATTATCACCGATCCTTCGCGCAGTCACCAGGATAAGGAGAGTGCCCAGCGCCTGCGCGCCGAGGCCGAGTCACAACTGCTGCTGCTGACCAGTGGCGATCACGATAGCGATGTCAATGTCGAACAGTCCGACTTCTATAGCTATCGCTACTTTGCCAGTGAGGGCTTCTTGCCGGGCTACAACTTCCCGCGCCTGCCGCTCTCGGCCTATATCCCGGCACGCCGTACCAGGCAGCGCGATGAATATCTCTCGCGTCCGCGCTTCCTGGCGATTGCCGAATTCGCGCCGCGGGCGATCATCTATCACGAAGGCTCACGCTATGTCATTCATCGCTCGCTGCTGCCGCGGCAGGCTGATGGCTCGGGCGTCATCACCTCCTCGGCGTACCTCTGCTCCCATTGTGGCTACCTGCATCCGCTGACGGCAGAGCGTAGCCTGGAGGTCTGCGATGCCTGTCAGCGTCCGCTGAGCCGGCGCCTGGACCAGCTCTTCCGCCTGCAGAACGTCTCGACGCGGCGCCGTGACAAAATCACTTCCGACGAAGAGGAGCGTTTGCGCGAGGGCTATGAGATCTACACCGCCCTGCGCTTCTCCGAAAGCCGCGGGCGCTCCTTGCGTGTCGTCGCACGCATAGAGAGCAGGGGCCAGACGCTAGGCTCTCTGATCTACGGGCAGTCGGCAACGCTCTGGCGCATGAACTTCGGGCGGCTGCGACGGCGAAACGAGGCCAGGCGCGGCTTTGTCCTCAACAAGGAGACGGGCGAGTGGGGCAAGGAGGATGCCATTGCCAGTGACCCAACTGATGCCCTGCCGGCTGGCACCATTCGCGTCATTCCCTACGTCGAAGATACGCGCAACTGCCTGCTTTTCAAGCCGGAGCAGGAGCTGGATGTGGCACAGATGGCCTCGCTGCAGTCGGCGCTCAAGAGCGCCATCCAGCTCTGTTACCAGCTTGAAGATAACGAGCTGGCCGCGGAGCCATTGCCACACGCCGATCAGCGTCAGTTACTGCTCTTCTACGAGGCTGCCGAGGGTGGGGCTGGCGTCTTGCGCCAGTTGATCGATGTGCCGGAGGCGCTGGCGCGAGTCGCATGCGAGGCTCTGCGGCTCTGCCACTATGATCCCGAGACCCTGGAGGACCGGCGCCGGGCCTCGCGCGCCCGCGAGGACTGTGAGGCGGCCTGCTACTACTGTCTGATGACCTACGCCAATCAGCGCGACCATCGCTTGCTGGATCGCGCGCGTATCCGTGATCTGCTGGCCGAACTAAGAGAGTGTCGCGTCGTGCTGGCTGAGGAGACGGGTCCCGCGCTCGCTGCGACTGCGGCAGAGGAGGTGTCTGCCACGCTGCTGGATGAGGCCCGCGAGGAGATCGAGCGCGAGTGGTTGCGCTGGCTGCAGGAGCAGGGCTATCGCCTGCCGACCCGCGCCCATTGGCAGCCGCCGTATTGCTCGGCTACCCCTGACTTCCTCTACGATGGGGATGCTGATGCGGCAGCCATCTATGTCGACGGCGACGGGCCTGCCGGCGTTGCCCGCGCCGCCCGCGATGTGGAGAGCAGTGAGGAGCTGTACGATCAGGGCTATCTGGTCCTGCGTTTTGGCCCTCGGGAGCAGTGGGGTGAGCTATGTCGCCGTTATCCACACATTTTCGGGAGGGAGCCATGAATTACGCCGTCGGTTCTCTGGTCAAGGTGCGAGGGCGTGAGTGGGTGGTATTGCCGGAGTCGAGCGCCGATCTGCTGGTCTTGCGTCCCCTCGGCGGGACCGATGAGGAGGTCACAGGGGTCTACCTGCCGCTGGAGCCGGTTGAGCCGGCGCAGTTTGCGCTGCCTGATCCGCGTCAGTGGGGTAACCACCCCTCGTGTGCCTTGCTCCGTGATGCCGTGCGCTTCGGCTTCCGTGCCAGTACGGGGCCTTTCCGCTCGTTTGCCCATCTGGCGTTTGAACCGCGGCCCTATCAGCTCGTACCGCTATTGATGGCCTTGCGCCTCGATCCGGTACGCTTGCTGATCGCTGACGACGTGGGGATTGGCAAGACTATCGAGGCGGGTTTAATCGCGCGCGAGCTGCTGGATCGACGCGAAGTCAGGCGCCTGGCGGTGCTCTGTCCGCCGCATCTGGCCGAGCAGTGGCAGGCTGAGCTGCGCGAGAAGTTTCACATTGAGGCGGAGCTTGTGCTCTCCAGTACGGTGGCTCAGCTAGAGCGCAGGCTGCCTGAGCGGGACCTCTCGCTCTTCGAGTACTATCCCTTCGTCATTGTGTCGCTGGACTTTATCAAGGCGGACCGGAGGCGCGACGAGTTTTTGCGGACCTGCCCCGAGCTGGTGATTGTCGATGAGGCCCATACCTGTGCTTTCCCTGGCCACGAGCGGAGCGGGCGCCATCAGCGCTATCAGCTGGTCGCCGGGCTGGCGGCTGACCCGCGCCGTCACCTGATCCTGGTCACGGCTACGCCCCATAGCGGCAAAGAGGAGGCTTTTCGCTCGCTGTTGGGCTTCCTGAAGGAGGAGTTCAAGGAGCTGCCGCAGGACTTGAGCGGGCGGGAGAACGAGCGTCACCGCATCCGTCTGGCGGCGCATTTTGTGCAGCGACGGCGCGCCGATATCCGCTCCTATTTGGAGCGTGAGACGCCGTTTCCAGAGCGTGATGATCGTCTGGAATCTTATAAGCTTTCCGATAGTTATCGCCGATTGATGCAGAAAGCCCTCAGCTATGCCAGCGAGGTGGTGCGCGATCCCACTGGCGGGCAGACGCGGCGTCGGGTGCGCTGGTGGTCGGCGCTGGCCCTGCTGCGCTCGCTGGCTTCGAGTCCGGCGGCGGCAGCGGCCACGCTGCGGAGCCGCGCCCAGGTGGCTGGAGCCGAGAGCGTAGAGGAGGCCGATCAGATTGGACGCCAGACGGTGTTTGATCTGCTGGACAGCGATGCGACCGAGGGCCTCGATCTGGTCCCGGGCAGCGACTTCGAAGAGGGAGACGAGGAAGGGGCGGACATCAGCGAAGAGCAGCGGGTTCGACGCCGTCTGCTGGCGATGGCGCGCGAGGCCGAGGCTATTACCTCTGAGCAGGATATGAAGCTGCAAAAGGCGATTGAGCTGATCAAGGGGTTGGTGCAGGGAGGCTATCAGCCGATCGTCTTCTGTCGCTTCATCCCGACTGCCGAGTATGTAGCGAAGGCGCTGCGGAAGCGTTTGCCGGAAGAGATTGAGGTCTCGGCCATTACGGGTCTCTTGCCGCCGGCGGAGCGCGAGAACCGGGTCCTGCAGCTGGCTCGGCACGAGCGCCGGGTCCTGGTCTGCACCGATTGTCTGAGCGAGGGTATCAATCTCCAGGAATATTTCAATGCTGTGCTCCATTATGACCTGTCCTGGAATCCGACGCGCCACGAGCAGCGAGAAGGGCGTGTCGATCGCTTTGGGCAGGCCAGCCCACTGGTGAAAGTCATAACGCTCTTTGGGGAAGATAATCAGATCGATGGGGTGGTGCTGCGGGTCTTGCTTGAGAAGCATCGGGAGATTCGCTCGAAGCTGGGAATTTCGGTGCCGGTGCCGCTGGATACCGAGCAGGTGATCGAGGCGATCTTTGAGGGCTTGCTCTTGCATGAGAGCCTGACCGGAGCGCATGCGGGGCAGCTGCTGCTGCCGGGCTTTGAGGACCTGCTGAAGGGGGAGCAGAGGAATCTCTACCGCGAGTGGGAGGCGGCCTCTGATCGAGAGCGCCGCTCGCGCACGCTCTTTGCGCAGCATAGTATCAAAGTGGAGGAGGTCGCTCAGGAGCTGCGCGAGGTGCAGGCGGCCATCGGGTCGAGCGAGGATGTGGAGCGCTTTACGACCGAGGTGCTGCAAGCCTATAAGGCCTCTCTGAAACAGCTTCGCAGCGAGCCAGACGTCTGGGAGGTCGATCTGCGGGAGACGCCTGCACCTTTGCGTGATGCTGTCAATCTGCCGCGCTATGCTGGTCCCAACGGCCAGCATCTGCGGGTGAGCTTCAGACGCCTGGGCCTGCCGCGCACGCTCTATCTGAGTCGTACGCATCCATTCGTTGAGGGGCTGGCGACCTATGTGCTGGATACGGCCCTTGATCCGGTCGATGATGTGAATAATCCTCGCGTTGCTCGACGCTGTGGGGTTTTTCGCACCAGCCATGTCGAGAAGCGCACGACACTGCTGCTGGTGCGTCTGCGCTTTCATCTGCGGACGGCGACGCGCGGCGAGGAGGAGGCGCTGTTAGCGGAGGAGTGTCAGCTTTATGCCTTCCGTGGGGCACCGGCGCAGGCCGACTGGCTTGAAGATGCTGAGGAGATTGAGGCGCTGGCCCAGGCGCCTGCCGAGGCCAATCTGGCGCCGGAGCAGATTACGGATTTTCTGCAGCGAGTCATCGATGGGTATCCACAGCATCTATTGCCGTACCTGGAGGAACAGGCCCGCAGGCGAGCTGAAGCCTTGCGCGAGTCGCATCGGCGCGTGCGTCAGGTGGCGTCGCTGAGCCTGCGGCAGCTGGCGGTCGAGCCGCTGCTGCCGCCGGATGTGCTGGGTATCTATGTCTATCTTCCTTTGCTGGCCCGTTGAGGTAGGAGGCCCGGGCGAGAAAAAAAGAAGACGAACGAGCAAGTTCTTGCTCTGACAGGCGACCATCGATTCTCTCAAGGAAAGGCGGAGGCATCTATGCAGCAACGGCAGGAGATCACTTTCTCGACGATCGAGTCTGAGGGGGCTTTGCTGCCGCCGGATCTTCTGGCGCGCATCGATCAGGGGGATAAGGCGCTGGGTGGGCTGAGTTCTGCTGAGTATCATTGTCCAGGCGAGCAGTTGAACGAGGTGATCAGCGATGCCTGGGCGCGCGTCCGCCGGCGCTGGCTGCGCTTTCAGGAGGCGCTGGTGCGCTATCCGCAGATGGATGAGACGCAGCTGACGCATGAGCATTGGCTCTTGCCGCTTTTCCATGAGTTGGGCTATGGGCGGTTGGTGAAGGCACCTCCGCAGGTGATTGGGGAGAAGAGCTATCCGATCGCTTATTTCTGGGGGCAGGAGCCTGTACAGGTGCCCGTGCCTATTCATCTGGTCGGCTGGCGTACTGATCTTGATCAGACCCAGCGTCTCGCCAGCGGTGGCCGCAGCAGTCCTTTTAGCCTGGTGCAGGAGTGGCTCAATCGTTCGTCTGGCCATTTGTGGGGCATTGTCTCGAATGGGCTGCGCTTGCGGCTGCTGCGTCGCAACGTCAGCCTGACGCGCCAGGCCTATCTGGAGTTCGATCTGGAGGCCATGCTGCGCGGAGAGGTCTACGCCGATTTTGTGCTCTTCTGGCTGCTCTGCCATCAGTCACGCTTTGAATGTGAAGACAAGAATCCCGCTGAGTGCTGGCTGGAGCGCTGGTCACGGCAGGCGCACGAGGAGGGGGTTCGGGCGCTGGAGCATTTGCGCCAGGGGGTGACCACAGCTATCGAGGAATTGGGGCGTGGCTTTCTGGCGCATCCGGCCAATCATGCTTTGCGTGATCGCTTGCGCTCCGGTGAGCTGAGTGCGGATGATTATTATCAGCAGTTGCTGCGTCTGGTCTATCGTTTGATTGTGCTCTTTGTGGCGGAGGATCGCGATGTGCTGCTGCGGCCCGATGCTGATAAGGAGGCGCGGAGGCGCTATGTGAACTATTATTCGACGGCGCGGCTGCGTCGTCTGGCGCGCGCGCGGCTGGGGACGCGCCATAGCGATCTCTATCGGGCGCTGCGTCTGGTGATGGAGCGGCTGGGGAGCGAGCAGGGCTGTCCAGAGCTGGGGCTGCCGGCGCTCAATGGCTTTTTGTTCTCGCGTGAGGCCCTGCCCGATCTGGCTGACTGCGAGCTGACGAATTATGCGCTGCTGGTGGCGGTGCGGGCCTTGGCGACGGTCCAGGATGAGCAGAAGGTCCTGCGTGTCGTCAACTACAGAGACCTGGGGTCCGAGGAGCTGGGCAGCGTCTATGAGTCGCTGTTGGAGATGCATCCTTCCATCAATGTGGAGCAGACGAACTTTACGTTGGAGGTGGTCGCGGGCAGTAAGCGCAAGACGACGGGGACCTACTATACGCCGACCAGCCTGATCGAGTGCCTGCTTGATTCGGCGCTGGAGCCGGTGCTGGAGCGGGCCTGTGCGCAGCCTGATCCTGAGCAGGCTATTCTGAGTCTGAAGGTCTGCGATCCGGCCTGCGGGAGCGGCCATTTTCTGATTGCTGCAGCCCATCGCATAGCGCGCCGGCTGGCGGCGGTGCGCACGGGCAGCGAAGAGCCGGGACTGGAGGCCCGGCGGCGAGCCTTGCGCGATGTGGTGGGGCGCTGCCTCTATGGGGTCGATGTGAATCCGATGGCGGTGGAGTTGTGCAAGGTGAATCTCTGGCTGGAGGCGCTGGAGCCGGGCAAGCCTTTTTCTTTTCTGGATGCGCATATTCAGTGCGGCAATAGCCTGATCGGGGCGACGCCGGCCCTGCTGCGCGAGGGCATTCCCGATAGCGCTTTTGAGAAGGTTGAGGGCGATGACTCCGCGCTGTGTGGGGAGTACAAGAAGCTCAATCGGGCCCAGCGGGCGGGCCAGCTCAGTCTGTTTACGCTGGATGCGCAGCTCTGGCAGGACCAGGGCCGGATTGTGGAGAGTCTGACGCACATGGAGGCGATTGGTGATGATGATGTTGAGCAGTTGCATCGTAAGCAGGAGCGCTATCGTCAGTTGCTGAGATCGCAGGAGTATCAGCGGGCGCGCTGGCTGGCCGATGCCTGGTGCGCGGCCTTTGTCTGGCGCAAGCGGCGGACGGCTGAGCTGCCGTATCCGATTACGGAGGAGGTCCGGCGCAAGTTTGAGGAGGCGCCCGAGCAGGTGCCAGGCTGGATGAAGGCCGAGATTGCGCGCCTGCGCGAGCTGTACGGTTTCTTTCACTGGCACCTGGCTTTTCCAGGGGTCTTCCGTCTGCCGGAGCCGGGCGAGGAGCCGGAGAACCCCGAGACTGGCTGGTCGGGCGGCTTCGATGTGGTGCTGTCTAATCCGCCCTGGGAGCGCATCAAGCTGCAAGAGAAGGAGTGGTTTGCCTCGCGTCGGCCTGACATTGCCAATGCGCCTAATGCGGCGCAGCGGCGGAAGATGATCGCGGCTTTGCAGGACGAGGACCCTGCCTTGTACGCTGCTTTTGAGGAGGAGCTGCAGCGGGCAGCCTACGAGAGCCATTTCGTGCGCAACAGCGGGCGCTTTCCTCTCTGCGGACGGGGCGATATCAATACCTATTCGATCTTTACTGAGACGATGCGCCTGCTGCTCGCCCCGCGCGGGCGCCTGGGCTGCATTGTGCCCTCCGGGATTGCGACGGACGATACGACGAAAGCGTTCTTCCAGGATATCATGAGTGCGCGCTCGCTGCTCAGTCTCCATGATTTTGAGAATGCGGCTGGTATTTTCCCTGGAGTGCATCGGAGCTATAAATTCTGCCTGCTGACGCTGACCGGTTCCGCGGAGCCGGTGTCGCAGGGGGCGACCTTCGCCTTTTTCCTGCGCAAGGTGGAGGAGCTGCAGGAGCCGGAGCGCTGCTTTACTCTTTCCGCCGAAGATGTGGCTCTGATCAATCCCAATACGCGCACCTGCCCCGTCTTTCGCTCGCGCCGCGATCTGCAGTTGACGAAGGCCATCTATGAGCGTGTGCCGGTGCTCGTCAGGGAAGGCTCTGCTGAGGGGAATCCGTGGGGGGTGAAGTTTACTACGATGTTTCATATGGCTAACGACTCGCATCTCTTCCGCACGCGCGAGCAGTTGGAGCGCGAGGGCTGGCGGCTGGAGGGAAACATCTTTCGCAAGGGAGAGGAGACCTATCTGCCGCTGTATGAGGGAAAGATGATCACTCATTTCGATCATCGCTTTGCCAGCTATGCCGGCGAGCAGGCTGCACGCCAGGATAAGCCGCTGGAGTTGAGCGAGGAGCAGCATCACGATCCGTTTGCGCTGCCTTTGCCAAGGTATTGGGTTCATCAGACAGATTTTGCGAGCAAAGTAAAGACCAGCAGAACAGCATTGTTAGCATTTAGAGATGTTGCTAGATCTACGGATATGCGGACAGCTATATTTTCTATGATTCCTTTTGTACCATGTGGGCATAAATTGCCTATTTTCATTGAACCTGTAGACATTCAGTCTCTGGTTTATCTGGCTACTTGCTGTTCCTCAATGCTATTCGACTATGTTACGCGCCAGAAATTGGGAGGAACTAGCCTCGGTTTCTTCATCCTCAAACAGCTTCCTGTCCTGCCGCCGGCGCGCTACCAGCAGCCGTGTCCCTGGGAGAGCGACCGCACGCTCGGCGACTGGATCAGGCCGCGTGCCCTCGAACTCACCTACACCGCCTGGGACCTGGCCGCCTTCGCCCGCGACTGCGGCTACGACGGGCCGCCCTTCCGCTGGGACGAAGAGCGGCGCTTCCTCCTGCGCTGCGAGCTGGACGCCGCCTACTTCCACCTCTACGGCATCGCCCGCGACGACGTCGACTACATCATGGAAACCTTCCCCATCGTCAGGAGCGAAGACCTCAAGCGCTACGACGACTATCGCACCAAGCGGGTCATCCTGGAGATCTACGACGAACTGCAGCGTGCCAGCGCAACGGGCCAGCCCTATCGCACGCGCCTCACACCGCCGCCCGCCGACCCCGCCGTCGCCCATCCGCCGCGGCCCCACCAGTCCTAGTTATCCGCCCATCGGCCAGGCCCCAGCCCGGATCAAAGGGGCCTGGCCCTGGTGGGCCACCACCACCGCTCTCCCTCCTGCCAGCTCTCCTGGTCTCCTCACCCTGGCACGACAGCCACCAGCGGCGGCTCGCCCGCCGCACGCCACGCGCCGCCCGCTGTGCCCTTCCCTGCAGAATCCGCCAATCATTGGCGACGATTATTCTATCACCCTGCCTCAAAGCGTCTCTATAATACCCAGCGGATAGAGAGAAGCAAAGCAAAGACGCACTCCTCACAAGACAAAAACAGAACACTCCGATAGACGAGCGCACAAGCGAAAGGAGAGATACACGTGAAAGCAGCCATCTTCCGTGGCGCTGGCAACGTTGTCGTAGAAGAGCGACCCGATCCAGTCATTCAAGAGCCGACCGACGCCATCGTACGCATCGTCCGGGCCTGCGTCTGCGGCTCCGACCTCTGGTATTATCGCGGCATTTCGCCCCATCCCGAAGGTCCCATCGGCCACGAATTCATCGGCGTCGTCGAAGAAGTCGGCCCTGAAGTCAAGACCATCAAGCGCGGAGACTTCGTCATCGCCCCCTTTGCCATCAGCGATGGAACCTGTCCCCACTGCCGCGCTGGCTTCCACACCGCCTGCATCCGAGGAGGCTTCTTCGGCCAGGGCATTGAAGGAGTCGCCGGACAGGCCGAACGCACCCGCGTCCCCCTGGCCGACGGCACCCTGGTAGCCGTCCCTGGGGCCCCGTTCTCCGATGAAGTCCTGGCCTCGCTCCTGACCCTCTCCGACGTCATGGGCACCGGCTATCACGCCGCCGTCTCTGCCGCAGTCAAGGCGGGCGACACCGTTGCCATCGTCGGCGATGGGGCCGTCGGCCTCTGCGCCGTCCTCGCCGCGCGCCTGCTCGGAGCCGGGCGCATCATCATCCTCAGCCGTCACCCCAGGCGCCAGGAACTGGCCCGCGAATTCGGCGCCACCGACATCGTCGCCGAGCGCGGAGAAGCCGCCGTTCAGGCCATCCTGAAACTGACCGATGGCATCGGTGCTGATGCCGTCCTGGAATGCGTTGGCACCAACGAAGCCAACCAGACCGCCTTTGCCAGCGCGCGCCCCGGCGCCATCGTCGGGCGCGTCGGCGTCCCGCACGAAGTCGAGATCCCAGCCGAAACGACCTTCTACCGCAACATCGGCCTGCGCGGCGGCCCGGCTCCCGTACGGGCCTATCTACCCCAGCTCGTGGAGGCCGTCCTCGCCGGCCAGATCAACCCAGGCCGTGTCTTCGACTTCACCACTGACCTCGACCACGTCGCCGACGCCTACGCCGCTATGGACCAGCGCCGGGCCATCAAATCCCTGCTCATCGTCGGGCAATAGGCCGGGCGTACCCCTGCTCGTACCACTCGTACCAGGGAGCCGCCTCCTGGTCGCCGGTCCAGGTCCACAGGTCACGGCCTCGGGCCCACATGACAGCGCCAACAAGGCCGCTGCCAGCAGAGTGAACCATCTTCGTTTCCCCTGCCAAAAGGAAGGGGCAGCGGTATGACGCGGCTGCCCCCTCCTTCGTCCTGCGGCTAACGACCGACCTGCGGCCAGCCCTCGGCAGGCGCATCGCGATCATAGATCGTAATCGCGTAGCCATCCGGGTCCAGAAACGTAAACTGCCGACCGAAGCGCCCATCCGTAGGAGGGCGCAGAATAGCCACCCCCGCTGCCACCAGCGCATCGTGAACCGCCTGGCTATTAGCCGCCTTGAACCAGATTGCCGGCGTATCGATCGGGCGTGGCAGGGCCTCCCAATTCGTATCCGGCGGCGCCTGAATCAGACCGAAAGGAACAGGATAGGTCAGAAAAGCGAGTCCGCGGGGAAACACTTCAGGATCGCGACGCAACCCCAGAACAGTTTCATAGAACCGCGCCGAAGCCTCCACATCACGGACTTTCAGACCGACAAAAGCAGGGCCTTTCAGATCAAGATTGTTGGCCATCTCTTCTCTCGCTTTCCTCAATAAGTGTGAGCGCACCGGCAGACAAGCGCTGAACCCGTCCGCCTGGCGCTATCCACTGCTGCGTGCCCCTCTTGGCGCCGACCAGCCGCCACGACAGGCAAGAACGACGCCCGCCCAGGCTGGGCAGCATGGGCACCTACCAGTAAGACTGAGGCCAGGCCAAAAACTGTGCGCCCACGTGCCGGCCAAAAAAATATGCGCCGCCACCCCTTGTCACAACAGCAGCAAATAGACAATCGCGCGCCAGTAGCCAGGACAGACCCAATGTGATACAATAAAGACAACCGTTTCTTGCTCATCCCGAGCGAGCACCCAGACTGGGCAGTTGCCTGGTATTCGTGCATATGAGGAGCAGCCATGACGACGCACAAGCATGCGAGAGCGCACGCCCAGCGCACGCCCGGTGGTACCGAGCCATTTCCCGTTTCCCCGGCAACCGACGCAGACCTGGCCTCTGACGGTAGTCCCCTCCTCGAAGCCTACCGTCAAGAACTGCTCATCTACTGCTACCGCCTGCTCGGATCGCTCCATGACGCCGAAGACCAGGTTCAAGAGACGCTCCTGCGCGCCTGGCGCCACCTTCAGGGCCTCAAAGACCCAGCCTCCATGCGTCCCTGGCTCTACAAAATCGCCACCAACGTCTGCCTTGACGCCCTCAAGAAACGTCCGACCCGCACTCTCCCACTGGCTGCCTTTCCCCCCGCTGATCCGGAGCACCCCATAGCACCCCCACTTACCGAAGCAACCTGGCTGGAACCATTCCCCGATCACTGGCTCAGCGAAGCCACTGAAAACCCTGAAGCTCGCTACACGCGCACAGAAAGCATCTCGCTCGCCTTCCTCACCGCTCTGCAATTACTGCCTCCTCGGCAGCGGGCTGTCTTGATCCTCGCCGACGTCCTGGACTGGCGCGCCAAAGAGATCGCCCACCTGCTCGACAGCTCCATCGGCTCCATCAACAGCCTCCTACACCGTGCGCGCCTCACCCTTGAGCAACGCAATCGTGGACAGGAACCTGAGACCGCCCGCCAGCAGCCAGCGGACGAAGAGACGCGCCGTCTGCTCGCGCGCTACATGTATGCCTGGGAGCATGACGACATAGAAGGACTCATTGCGCTGCTTAAAGAAGAAGCTACCCTCTCCATGCCCCCTTACGCCGCCTGGTATCAGGGGCTGGCCGCCATCCGGGCCATCCTGGCCACCTGCCCTTTCCAGTCTGGGAGGCCCCAGCAGTGGCGTCTCTTGCCAACCGCGGCCAACGGGCAGCCCGCCTTTGCGGTCTATCGTCACAATGCCGCCCGAGATGCCTACATGGCCTATGGCATCCAGATGGTCAGCCTGGAGAAAAGCGCCGCCACAGCCGCCAGAGTCATCACCAGCATCATCATGTTCCACGATGCCGCACTTGTCGCCCGCTTTGGGCTGCCGGAACAGCTCCCTATCTCTTCGGAGCGGTACCACCCGGCAGGCAGCGCATTCGTAGCGCCACCGCCAACGTAGACATTGGGCTACGCCGGCATCGTCGTCACCGACCCCGTGGGAGCGTGCCCCACCTGATACGGCATCGTTCACAATAATGTCACGCCGTTCATCTTCGCGGCCCTGGCCCTGGAAATCTTCACCCTCTTTGAGCAGCTCAACGCCGCTGGCAAAACCATCATCTGTCTCACCCATGATCGTGGCCTGGCCGCCCATGCCAGCCCAGGACCGGCCTGTCTGAGAAGGGAGCAAGACAGGCTGAGGTCAACCACCAGAAAAGCCATCCAGGATCTGCTTCGGCGCAGACTACGCACAGCCCTGACCATCCTGGAGATTGCCATTGGCGTCATAGGATTCGCCGCCGTCATGCTGGCTGCAATCGCCTGGCTGCTGGCCCTGGTGCTGGGCCTCCCAGCGGGCTACAGTTTTCCCCTGCGCCTGAGAGAAGCTTTTGCTTGTCACTACACTTCATAATCAACTTGCTTATCATGCTGGCCATGCTGGCTCTTGATCCTGCTGCTAGCCAGCCTCGGCCCGGTCTGAAGCGCTGCCTGCCTCAGTGCAGTGCAGACACAAGGCACAATCGGCCAGCACCCCAGTAGGAGACCGCTCGCTGGCCGCAGGGCAAGCTAATCGACCATCCGTAGCTTGCAAGGGGTGGGATCGATGGCCACCAGGAAAGGCTGTATCATCCCATCCAGAGCAACAATCGCCTGACCTGGGGCCAGATTGGGTAGCCGCGTCCAGAGTCCCTCATCGATGCCGCCGATGCTCCGCTTCAGACGGCTGATCACGTTGGCATCGGTGATCTTATGGAGAACCACATTGTTAATGAGACCCAACACCTCGTCGGGCAGATGCTGCGGTAGCTGAGTCACAAAGACCAATCCCAGCCAGCGCTTACGCCCCCGCCGGGCCATGCGAGCCACCTGCTCGAACAGGGTTGGCATCTGGCGCACACGCTCCGCCGACAGGAACTCGTGCGCTTCTTCGATGATCACCATGACAGGGACCAATCCCTTGCCCTCTTTGACGGCCTGCGTCTGATCGGCTCCTGACGACGGTGTCGCCTGCCGCTCTGGCTGTCGCTCGAGCTGGGCATAGCGCTCATCCTGATGGCGATGCACTCCGCGTAGCAGCTCGGCGATCACCAGATTATTGATCTGTGGCGAGTCGGTATCGCTGAGGTCAATAATCGCAACCTGTCCTTGGTGCAGCATCTGGTCATACCGCAGCGGCTGGGCCTTGCGATTATCGAAAATGCGCAGATTCAGCAAGCGCCTGAGCTTCCCCTGCAGGGCTCGCCAGCTCGAGGGCGCTCCTGGCAGTCCCTTGGCTGCAGACTTAATCTTCTGAATGACGGTCTGGGAGGCTCCTTTCAAGTCTGGGCTACTGAACTCGATGTTTCCCTCGACCTTCTCGACGAGGGAAGTGCAGGCGCGGACCACATCATAGATGTGCTCCAGGCGCATGCCTCGATATCCCTCCTCTAGCTCATCCAGCTCCAACAGCCAGCTGGCATCTTCTCCAGCTCTCGGCGAGATTTTTAATTCATGCAAAATTTGCTTAGTAATATCGTAGGCACGTAGATAGCGCTCTTGCTGGGCCTCTGTCATCTCCAGCAGCTCGCACACAAGATACGGGGAGAGCTGCTCAAACAGGAGACAGAAGGGCTGGACGGTGGCCTGCTTCGGCTGCGGATTGGCGGTGCGGCGTCCTACCAGATGATAGATAGTGACCTGCCCCACGCCAGCAGGCTGCTTTCGGCGCCGCTCCAGAGCGGCGAGCATCGTTGCATCGTCCGTCGGTTCGTCAATAGTGGTATATTCTCCTTCGGTATCGATGAGTATCGTGGCGAAGCCCTGGCACTGGAGCTGACTCACCAGTCCGGAAACGGTCGTTGACTTGCCGCCGCCAGTTGTCCCGAGGATGCCGACATGGCGACACCAGAGCGACTTGCGCCTGGCGGGGACGCGCACGACCAGCTCCTCATGGCCAATGGCCAGGCCCAGCTCGATTTCTCCGTCCAATTTGAGCACACGGGCCATTTCTTCGCTGGTGAGCACGTAGACGGGGCTCTTGGGCAATGGGCGGAAGCGCTGCGGAACCAGCTGGCCGCCTTTGCCTCCTAGCTCCTCGCCCAGGAGCTGGACCTGGACGCGCCCGTGATAGTCTGGCAGGAAAACAGTGCCGTAGACGGAAGTCGTGACCACGATTGGCGAGTCGCCGCGGATGCCATCCGGTTCGGCAAATGGCCCGCGGACGACGATCCCCAGGTAGGAGCGCCCGTCAGTGCTCTCGATGCGGACCGGTGCCTGCGCAGGCACTTTCCCGATATTGGCCTGCGGGAGGACAACAGTCACGGTATTATCTTCGCTGGCCGGGGTGTCGAACAGGGTTTGACCCACATAGCCAGGGCCGTAATCTCGCTCCTGCCATTCACCGCCGGCGTGCTCTGCATCCTCTGCGAGGCGCGCGAAGACCTCGCGAGGGAAGGGCTTGATAGTCTCTTCTCCTCCTCCTCTCCCGTCTTCCTTCTCCTCAATCCGCTTCGCGGCGCCCTCTGCTGGTGCGCCGTTGCGATGACGCTGCGTCTGCGCGGGTTTTGCCGGGGGCAGCTCCTCAAAGGGCCAGAGGGAATTGTTGGAATCATCGTGCTGCTTCTTCATTGTGCGGCCTGCTACTTTCTGGCGCGTGTCCGGCGCTCACTCACAAAGCGGAATGGTTCACCTGCATGGACGTAGGCCGTGTGAATGGCATCTTCAAAGATGTCGTTGCCGAAGACCACGCGGCAGATGGCGTCTGCCAGATCGATGAGCAAGGGAAAGCCCCGGTGCTTGTGCAAGACACTATCTGCCAGAGCGATCAGCGCGGCCTCAAAGATATGGTCGATGTGACTATAGAAGATGTAAGGCTGGGCATAGGCCGAAGCGCGGTAGACACCCATCACCACCTGCGAGCCGACTTCGTGGCTGAAGTGCTCTGCCTGCTGTTTGAATTGAGCGGGATAGTGTCCCCTGGTGGCGATCTCAAGCAGCTGGTCCTCGATGGTCTCCAGAACGAGAAACTCCAGGGGCTCAAGGGCCTGGCCGATGGTCAGCCAATGGCGCCGCTGAGTGTCGCTCTGGACAAAGACCACCTTGCGATGACCAAGGAGCAGCTCCTCCAGCATGGCCAGGCTGCGCGTGAACAACTCCATGCTGCCCGAGCCAGTAAGCAGCTCATAGGGGACGGGAGGGCCGTGGCCCAGGCGCCAGGGCGCCTGAGCCTTCCAGGTGAGCACCGCCCGTTCAGCATAGCTCATGATGCCGCGGCGGGCCAGCATGCTCAAGCGGCTCTGTTCCTCGACCTCGATACTGCCGCGCTGGCTACGCTTTTCCAGCAGCGCCAGCAGATCCTCCAGTGGCTTACCGGTCGTCGCTCGCAGGTCGCGGCGAAAGAGACGCTGCGACCAGGACCCCTGGTCACCCTGATAGGAGACCAGGCAGACCCCTAACTGCGTGATCGTGATGGGCAGGCTATCGTAGCGCTGGCTCGTGCCATCACAGGCCTCGACCGCTCCGTTAAAGAGCAGGGCGCGGTGAGCGTAACGCAGGTCATCAAGCGAGACCCGATAGCACCCGGCGCCCCGCGCAGCGCCAGGGCGCCTGGCAAGGCGCGGAAAGACCTCGCGGCGAATTGGTTCGCGCTGAGCCCGCTCAAAGACCGCCGCCTCCCTGATTTCGGCCTCTAGTTTGCGATAGAGAGCCTCTAGATCACTACCTCCCTGCCACCTCTCAATGTCCAGCGTTTCCTCAAGCGACTCCCCATATGCCTCCTTATAGGTACGGGCATCCACCAGCGATGGCTCATCTTCTGGAGGCATCTCATCCACTCCTTCATTGAACAACCAATCCTGCAGCGTTTCTACTACATATTCCCTTCCTCCCGGAAAAGTGCGACAGATTCTGTAAATAGCCGGCGTCAATTATAAAAGCCGAGCAGATGAGCGATAGAGCGCTGGGTTGTCGCCGGAAAGAGCAGCGTGGCGTAGCCCTGAGCAATGGCCGGCGGCAGGCCATAGGTGACAACCAGCAGGCGCCGGGCGATGTGCCTCCTCTCAGCCGAGTCTGCGCCTTTCTGGAGCTGCTGGTCGACCTGCGAGAGCAGCCGCCTGGCGGGTGCGAGCAGTTCGAGGGCCAGGCGATCGGCCTCTCGCTCAGCGCGCAGCAGGGCACTGACCCGCTCCATATCTGCGGTTGTCCGCGGTAACAGGTCCAGATAGAAGCCGAGCTTGCAGCTGGCCAGGATGGCATTAAGCCGCTCCTCGAAGGTAGGAGGGCGCTCGCCATCGAGCACAGGAAGAATCGAAGGTCCCAGGCGCCGGATAGCGCGTTGCCGGGGCCGGAGGTAGTCGTGCAGAAAATGAGCTAGCTCGTGGGCCAGGGTATAGCGCTGCTCTTCGGGCGGATCGCTGCGATCCACAAAGATCAATCCATGTCCTCGCACTGCGATGAGGCAACCGTGAAGCGGGCGTTCAGCACAGCTGGAGCAGTAAGCGATTCCCCGCTGCTGCAGCCAGCGCTCAACTCGCTCCACGCTCAAGCGCGTGAGCGAGAAGATCGCGACCGGATAGGCGCGTCCGGCGATCGGAGCCAGATCACAGGGATAGGTTGGCGCACAGGCAACGGAGCGCCAGAAAGCGGCGGCCTCCTCCGTTACCCAGGCCGGCAGGGAAATCATCATGGCCCTTGCTCCTCCTCGCGATCGCGCGCTGCCTGCAGCAGGCTATCTCTCTGAGAAGCGCGCGCCATGTGGGTCTGCAAAGCCGCCATCGCCTCGACCTGGCGAAGCAAGGCCAGCAGGCGCCCATCCTTCAGCTGAAAGTGTCGAGTCAGTTGCTCTACATCGTCCAGGAAAGTCGCTGAGGTCCCCACGGGCCGGCGACACAGGGCAAGACGCGGCAGATCCTCTGGCGCACAGCCAAGGTCATGAGCCAGCCCTTGCTCATCAAGCTGATGCAGATCCTGATACTGGCGCAGGGCGCTGGCCAGGAAAAAGCTTCTCTGAGCCGCCCGCTGGGCCGCATAGACCAGCGCCGGTGAAGGGTTACTTCTCATCAAAGCGTACTCCGTGCCTCTTGAGTCGTAGACGCAAGCGATCCTTCACTCGCTTGACTTGCTTGCGCTGCTCCTCAATGGACAAGTATGTCAGTCCCAGTTCCGCCGCGTAGGCACTTGTCCGCCTCTCCCCCTGGAGCATGAGGACGACAATGCGCCATTCGATGGGTGTAAATGTCTCGCTGCGCAGGCGCTGAAGCAGCTCCTGCAGCGGTGGGGCACTCAGCGCAAGCCTTGCTTCCGCTTCCTGCCAGGGCCTCACCTCTTCTATGGAACTATTCCCTGCTGAGAGGGGAAGTGCGACAGAAGAAAGAGGAAGCTGGCGTTGCTGCTCGCGTTGGTAACGGCTGAGGGCGTTACGAAGATCGCCTTCGGCATTCATCATGAGGTAGTGCCACAGGCTGCCGCGCTCTGGCCGATAACGCTCCGGGTGTTCAAGGAACGTCAGCACTGAGTCTGTAACGGCATCCTGAATCAACTGAGGATCTGGAACGGAGGCATAGCGCAGGCGCAGCTGAGCGGTTAATGGATCAAGAACCAGCTCCGCAAAGTCGTCCGGTGCAGTGGGATCTTGAGCGAGCAAACGCTGATAGACAGCCTCTAGTTCCTGGGTTGATGGGGGTGACACTGGCAGACCCATCGGGGCCTCCTTTGGTGGGAACAACGCCGGACAAACGAAGCGCACCCGTTCGCCAGGGAGGGCGAAAGAGTGACTTCTGGCCTGTCCTCCTTCCTGCTGCTCTCGGCTATCAGCCTCAGAGGGAGGAAAGGGTAACGATCGTTTCGGTATGCATGCGCCTCTTCAGCAATGCCTGGTGAGCGGTACGTGGTGGTGGCAGGTAGCGACGGTTGGGAGGCAGTTCCCGCTCTTCCCAGCGCTCTAGCCGGAACCCCTGCCGCTGCGCCAGCAGCCAGAACAAACGGGCGTTCTGCAGGAAGGCGCCTCGCAGGCAGGAATTGCCCAGCACCACGATGGCGCGTCCGCCCGGGCGCAGCACGCGCCGCATCTCTGTGAGCAACGCCGCCAGATCCAGCAAGTAGCGCAGCAGCATCCCCTGCTCGCGGCTGGGCAGCTGCAGGAGCGTCTCCTGGCAAGCGGGGATCTCCTGCAGGGCCGTCAGGTCTGCGCCTGGGAGCGGCCCACGCTCGGCCCCGATACTGTTCGCCCGGATGGCGCGCAGCTCCCGCAAGCGGTAGCCGAGCCAGACCAGGGCCAGACGGTGCCCGCGCAGATAGTCGATGGCATTGAGATAGGGCGGAGAGGTCAGCACGACGTCGACGCTGTGATCGGCCAGCGAGGCCAGGTGGCGGGCGTCCTCTAAAGCGATCTCCGCTGCGCCGGCCTGGGGTGGCTGCGCTTCCAATCGGCTGGCGATCAGTTCCACGGCGCGAAGGAAGCCGTCCCGAACGGAGAAGGGCGTGTTCAGGCGCGTGCGGTGCGGGCGGCTGTGGGAGACATCGCGAGCCAGGGAGGCGCCCAGATCTTTGGTGATAATGATGCGGCTCAGGGCCAGCCGGAGGGCATCGCCGAGGGGGCCGTCCTCGTCGCGCAGGGCGGCGCTGAGGAGGCGGAGTGCTCCTTGTTGCGGTTCGGCAAACCAGTAATGGACGAAAGCGGCGGTCTCGGGATCGTCGTCGATCCAGGGCAGCGGGACCGGCGTCGCAGCGCCGCTGAGGCGCGCCACCAGCTGGTGGGCCCGTTGACGCAGCTGATCTGTATCCAGGGGGGTGGTCCAGACCCGGGCCATCAGGACGGCCAACGGGTCGATGTCGCGGCCAATGGCGCGCAGGCCGTGGTTGAGGGCCGCTCTCAGGACGGTGCCCGACCCCATCATCGGGTCCAGGACGATGCTGCCCGCCGGGAACTGGGCCAGCTCGCTCAGCGCGACCTCGGGGGCCATCCGCGCTGGAAAGGGGTGCACGGGCTTCAGGTCTGTCATCGCTCTTCCTGACTTTCCTTGCCGTAGGGGCGCTCAATGGTCTTCCGCCGGCTAGAGGCTGTGCCTGACTGCCGTTGTCCCTGCCTTGCCTTGCCATAGCGAAGAACGGGCGCGCGTCGCTGACGTATTGCAGTGAGATCTATCGATCGCTCAATTGTATTATATCACAGGATCTGCTGATCGTTAGGCTGGCTCATCTTCCTCACCTTGTGGCTGCTGAAAGAGTAGAACAGCATGGCTGCCCTGTCCCATCAGCTCTAGCCAATCTCTGCGACTACAGACTTTCTTATAGCGTGGAAGAACTGGCTGACCGGCGACCAGCCGGTCAGCCAGTTCGCTGCTCACGCAGGCCACTTTTCCCTTGAGGTGATCATTGTTTTGGTGGCCCCCCTTGATTTTTGATGGCCGGGACAGTAAAATGTCATTATGTTATGACATTTCAGAGAGCGGCGGAGGGAAGAGAGCGATGGCGGAGCCTCGCTATCGAGCGGCATCCAAAAGCAGCCCGGTGCCCATGCACTTCCAGGTCGAGCGAGACATGCGCGAGCGCATCCTCAATGGCACCTGGAAACCGGGGCAGCAACTTCCAGGAGAGATGGAGCTATGCAACCTCTACGGAGTCAGCCGTACCACGGTCCGTCAGGCTCTAGCGGTGCTGGTCGACGAGGGGCTGATCGTACGAGAGCGAGGGCGTGGCTCCTTTGTCCGTGATCTCACCATTACGGCGGGTGCCCGTGGGCTGACCTCCTTTAGCGATGAAATGGCCGCCCGAGGCATGCACGCTGGCGCTCGTGTGCTGAGCATTGGTCTGGAGCCTTCCACTCCCGACATGGCCCAGCGCCTGCATCTGGCTGCTGGCGAGAGCGTCGTCGTCATCCGCCGCGTGCGCTACGCCAACGACACCCCGATCGGCATTCAGACCGCCTATTTACCGGCTGCGCGCTTTCCCGGGCTAGAGCGGGCCGACCTCAACGAGCGCTCGCTCTACCAGTATCTGGAAGAGCGCTACGGTGTTGTGCCAGCTGAGGCCGTCGAAATCTTCGCGATGACCAGCATCAGCGGCCAGCAAGCGCAGCTGCTGCAGGTCAGCGAGGGGGCCTGTGGCTTCCACGTCGAGCGTCTGACCTTCGATGAAGCCAAGCAACCCTTTGAATTTGTCGTCTCGATCCTGCGCGGTGACCGCTATCGAGTCCAGCTCTTTCTGCGGGCTTCGCGCAGGCAGCGCTAGCGGCGTGGTGCCGGCTGGAAGGCGCTCTCGCGCACCATCTCTCCAGACTGAAGGAGTGAGCATGCACCAGGAAGTACCCTATCTTTCAGCAGTCGCCCACACCATTGACAAGCTTCAAGAGCAGAGCGAACAGATCCGCCTGGTCGCCGAACGCGCCGCCGACGTGATTGCCGCTCATCACTGGGTGCGCCTCTTTGGCAGCGGGCATTCTGTGCTGCCTGTACAGGACTGCTTCCCGCGCTATGGCGGCTATGTCGGTTTCTACCCGATGATGGACCCGCGGCTGATGTGGACCGCTGTCAGCGGGCCAGGTGGGGCAGAAGAGCTGCTCTGGCTGGAGCGTCAGGAAGACTACATACGCATCTTCTTGCGTCACACACGCTGGGACCCTGCCGACATGCTGATCGTCATCTCGCACGGCGGGCAGAATGCAGCGCCGGTAGAGATGGCCCTGGCGGCCAAGGCGGCGGGCCTCTACGTAGTAGCGATCACTTCCGAGGAGAACCATCGCTATCGGCCTGCCACTCACTCTAGCGGGAAGAAGCTCGGGGACATAGCCGATGTCGTGCTCTTCAACGGGGTCCCCTCAGAGGATGCCGTTGTCGCGGTCCCGGGGGTAGCGGGCAAAGTAGGCGGCCTCTCGACGCTGGCCGCGATCGCCCTGGTGCAGGCCATCGTCTCCGAAACGGCCCTGGCCCTCGCCCGCCGCGGCTACCTGGTCCGGCCCTTCGCCTCTCCCAACACCGAGGGCATCAGTCCCCGCAACAACGAGGAGGTCTACGAAGAATTTCGTCGTCGTTTGTACGGCGCTTGACTGAGAAGCGCTGTCCTGTCCACCATCGCTGTTGCGAGCTTCTTTCTGGCTGATCGATCTCCAACAGCGCCCACTCATGCGATCGGCGGCAGAGGCCAGCGCTCTTCTGGCCGACCCGGCCTGTGAAGCTGTCCCCCGGCCCCGGCCCAGCTCGTGCATGAGATACTTCTCTGGAGGTAGCTATGCTACGCTTTTCACTTACGCGCCCGACGCTGCGAGCCACGCTCGTGCTGGTCCTCTTCTCCCTCCTGCTGGCTGCCTGCGGCGGCACCAGCACAGGCTCATCCTCCGGTAAAGTGACGATTACCTACCTGACGCACTGGTCGGGTCCCCAGGTTGACCAGCTCAACCAGGCTATCAGCACCTATGAAAAGTTGCATCCCGAAGTGACGGTCCAGGTGCGCACCGTGCCGTTCGGCAACCTTTTGACGACGATCACCACCCAGGGGAGCAGTGCCAGCGGGCCGACGATCATGGGGATCTACAATCTCTGGCTGCCTCAGCTCGTGCAGGACGGCCTGGTAGCCCAGGCCCCGACCACCTTTGTCCAGGATATCCAGCGGGCCTATCCGCAGAACGTCGTTTCCGCCGTTCAGGTCGACGGCAAGACCTATGGCTATCCCAACGAAGTTGATCTCTACGCTCTCAATTACAACCAAGCCCTCTTCCGCGAAGCCGGTATAGCCAACCCTCCGGCCACCTGGGACGAACTGGTCAGCGATGCTGTGAAACTGACCAAGCGCGACAGTTCCGGCAAGATTCTCCAGCAGGGCTTTGGCGTCATCATCAGCTGGAATAGCGGCGTCGTCCACCCGTGGCTCTCGCTCGTGGATTCGGACGGCGGCCAGCTCCTGTCTGCCGATCACAAGCCCCTCCTGACCAGCCAGGCGGCCCTTGATGCAGCGAACCTCTACTATCAGCTGATTTTCCAGAAGAAGGTCACCGATCCGGCGATGGGCCAGGCCAACGCCTCGACAACCGGACCCTATCTTGAGAACTTCGTCGCGGGCAAGACGGCGATGATTATTATGGCCAACTGGTGGGAGAGCAACCTCAAGGCCGGCATGGGAGCGCGCTTTAGCGATGTCGGCACGGCTCCTATTCCGGTGGGACCGCACGGCAGCGGCTCCCATAGCGTGTCGTATTCCTGGAGCACGGTCGTCAACGCCAATGCTGACCCGGCCCAGCAAGAGGCGGCCTGGCAGTTCTTGCAGTGGCTCAACGGCCCTCAGAGTGGCAAAAATGGCTCCTCGGCAATGGGTGATATCCTGATGGGGATGGGGATTCTGCCAAGTCGTACCTCGGATCTGGCGGCCCATCAGGCCGACTTGAGCGAGCCGTTCATCAGCACCTATGTCCAGCAGCTCAAGAACAGCGTTCCGTTCCCGACGGTGCTGGGTGGCGATGAACTCACGACCAGCCTGCAGAAGTCGCTGGAGGCGCTCATGTACGGCCAGAGTTCGCCTCAGCAGGCGATGACTCAGGCGCAGAACAACCTCAGCCAGATTCTTAGTCGCTACTATGCCTGATATGGTGTAGGTGGGACGGAACAGGATTCCTGATACTGGGGGCAGGAGAGCCGGAGAAAGGAGGTCCTGCGGGGCCGCTGGCAGACGCTTCGATCTGAGCAGCGCTGGCCTCGTGCAGGCCGCCCAGGCGGCGCATACCCGGGAGAGAGTGAGAACGCTCCATCTCTCCCGGGAGGGCTGTACCTCCTTTCTCTTCCCTTCTCCAGGGTTGCCCATGAGGGAGCTGAAAGCTTCCTGTGAAGGGAGGGTCTGCAATTGATACAGCGGCAGCGCTCGCTGATCCGCTCCAGGTCGCTGGCCACGCTCGGTTTTCTCAGCCCGGGCCTGGGCTTACTGATCGTCTTTGTCGCAGTGCCGATTCTCTTAACGGCCTGGATCAGCTTGCATCAAGGCTCGATGGCCATTCCTTACTCGCGCATGCGCTGGGTCGGCTTCAGTAACTACGCGACCATCTTTGAACAGCCAATTTTTCGCACGGCTCTGCTCAATGTCTTTCTCTATTCGCTGGCCAATCTCGTGATCATTCTGCCGCTCTCTATTCTGCTCGGCCTTTTTCTGTACCAGGCCCAGGTTTACGGGCGCAATGTCTTGCGCACGGTCCTCTTCCTGCCCTATATGATACCGACGGTGGCGGTAGCCATTGTTTGGGGCTATCTCTATGAGCCTCAGTATGGCCCCCTCAATGAGATCCTGAGCTGGCTGCATTTGCCTGCGCAGGGCTGGCTAGGCTCCGTCTATGAAGCCATGCTCTCGCTGGTCATTTTGAATGTCTGGCAGACGCTGGGCTACTATGTGGTCATGGTGGTGGCGGGCCTGACAGAGATTCCCCAGGAGTATTACGAGGCCGCTGCTCTTGATGGGGCCGGCTGGTGGCGCCGTCACTGGTCTATTACCCTTCCCCTGCTACGGCGCACGCTGGCCTTTGTCTTTGTGATTCTGACCATCAATACGCTGCAGGTCTTCGATCCTGTCTATGTGCTGACGCAAGGCTCGCCGGTCAATTCAACCGATGTCGCTGCCTATGAGATGTACATCACAGCCTTTAACTATGGGCAGGCGGGACTGGCGAGCGCGATGGCGATGGTCATGCTGGCCATTGTGCTGGTGCTCTCCCTGCTCCAGCTGCGTCTCTTCCGCTCCCTGTGATGACCAGCAAGGAAGGGATGGGGAGCAAGCCGCGCGAGGGCGGGAGCAATCTGACGCGCAGGTCCCCTCCAGGGGCTTGAATGAATCCAGACGACGAAGGAGAGCAAAGATGTCGGTCTATGTCAAGAGCTATCGGCGCCACAGTCGGGGACGGCGCTGGCTCTCGCTGGCGCTGCAGTATCTCTGTGTGGCGCTCATCCTGGCGGTGATGCTGTTCCCCTTCTTCTGGTTGCTTGCTTCCAGTTTGAAGTCACCAGAGGACCTGGAGGCGCTGCCGCCGGTCTGGTGGCCTGCGCACCCGGCTTTTTCTTCGTATCGGACCGTCTTCGAGGTCACGCCTTTTGCGCGCGCTATTCTTAATTCGCTGATCGTGACTGTCTGCTCAACGACGGGCATTCTGCTCACCAGTATCATGGCCGGCTATGTCTTTGCCAAACATCAGTTTCGAGGGAAAAATACGCTCTTCGTCGGCGTTCTGGCAACCATGATGGTTCCTCAATTTGTCATGTTGATCCCCCTCTATCGCATGATGGCGGCCCTGCATCTCGATAATACCTATCCGGGCCTGATTCTGCCCAATCTGGCCAACGGCTTCGGCATCTTCTTGATGCGTCAGTTTATTGCCGGGATTCCCGATGAGCTGCTGGAGGCCGCCCGTCTGGATGGAGCCTCGGAGTGGACGCTTCTCTGGCGCGTAGTGGTGCCTTTGCTGCGTCCGGCGGCGGCGGCGCTGGTCTTATTCGCCTTCGTCTTCCAGTGGAACAATTTCCTCTGGCCTCTCTCGATGGTCTACTCGCCGGAGATGAGCACGGTGGTCCTCTCGCTGAATGGACTGCGGACCTATACATCGAGCGTCACCTTCACCAATATTGTCATGGCCGGCACGGCGATCGGCATTCTGCCCAGTGTGCTGCTGACGCTGTGGGCGCAGCGCTACTTTATCGAAGGGATCTCACTGACCGGCATTAAAGGCTAAGCTGGTCTGGCGTTGAGCATCACAATGGCAGCAGGAGGTCTGCAGAGACAATGGAGCTGGGCATCGATGTCGGCGGTACGAAGATCCAGGGTGCCTACCTCACCGGGACCGACGAGGTGATTCTGACGCCCCGTATGAGAACCCCGGCGAGCTATGAGGAGTTTCTGAGCACGCTGGTAGAGCTGGTTGAAACGGTGGCTCAGCAGCAGGGAGAGCCGGTGATGCGCATTGGTCTGGGGCTGCCAGGTACCTGCACCCGGCGCCGCTCCCTCTGGGTGCCGAATCTCCCCTTTTTGCATGAGCGCGAGCTGGCTGCGGAGTTGGAGCAGCGCCTGGGGGCGGCGGTGGTCTTGAGCAATGATGCGCAGCTGGCGCTCCTGGGTGAAGCCTGGCGGGGAGCGGCGCGCGGACGCCAGCAGGTCGCCCTGGTGAGTGTCGGCACGGGGGTCGGCGGGGCCTTGATGCTGGGGGGGCGGCTGGTCAGGGGGGCACATGGGAGCGCCGGCGCCTTTGGCTGGCTCACTCTCGATCGCACTCATCTCCCTGATCCCGATCATGGCTTTCTGGAGTTAGTGGCTTCGGGCAGCGCCCTGGCTGCTCGCGGCCAGCAGCTTGACCCGCCTCTGACCTCGTATGAAGTAATTGCTCAGGCCCGGCAAGGGCAGCCAGCCTGTCTGGCCCTTGTCAAAGAGATGGGCCACCTGCTAGGGCTGGCCCTGGCAAGCATTGCGAGCCTGTTTGATCCTGAGCTGATTATCATCACAGGTGGCCTTTGTGAGGCGTTTGATCTCTTCTCCCCCTGGTGGCGCGAGGATCTCGCGCGCTATGGGGCGCCAGCGGTGCGCGAGACGCCGATTGTCCCTGCGCTTCTTGGGGACAAGGCCGCCGCCTACGGTGCCCTGCGCGCCGCTCTCTCAGGCGCTGATTTCCTCTGATGGCCTGGCCTTTCTTTGCCTGCTTGACTGCTGGAAGGGCGGGCGCAGCTCTGCAGCTCTTTCCCTACTACAAGGGAGCCTGGTCCCAGCGGAAGCGGCCAGCTCACCTGCCAGGCCAGGACCAGGCCCTCGCTGACTGACCTAGCTGCTGGCGGGCTTCTGACCGTAGGTGACTACGAAGGGACAGCGGGTCTGCAGCGTGTTCCATTCCTGGCTCGCACGCTCAATCAGATCCAGCACCTCCTGCTCCGGGACGTGGGAGAGGGTGGCGATCGGCCCGCTTACGGCTTTAGAGGCCTCGCGGAGATCAAGCGCCAATAGGGAGCCAAGCCGTCCCCCCCAGTCACCGACGGGAGCCTCAACCAGCTGGCGCTGAATATTGATGAGGCCAGCCTCCACCAGATAGCGCTCCAGTGAGCGCAGTACAACCCCTTCGACGTCCAGTCCACGTAGAGCAGCCAGGGGCCTCCCCAGCTGATAGAATGCGCGCGTAGCTGGCCCCGCCGGTACGAAATCGTGCATAGTGCTGGTCTCAACCAGCTCAACCCAGCCACCAGGAGCAGTGACGCGCGCCAGCTCCTGCACCAGCCCTGGCCACGAGGGCAGAGGCACAGCCAGAATCAGCAGTCGCTGGTGAACAAAATCGAACGAGCCACTTTCGAAGGGCAGCCCCTGCAGGGCATCGCCTTGCACGAAGCGAAAGTTCGCTGGAGGCGTGCTGGTGACCTTGACCTGCTCCAGATCGAAGCCGATGACTTCAGCGTGAGGAAATTGCTGGGCCAGCTCAAAGGCCCACTGACCTGTGCCGCACCCCACGTCGAGGATACGGCGCGGCTGACCAATCGGGGCCAAATAGTTGCCGCGTAGCAGGCTGCGCAGGACATAATGCTGGAAGTCGAGCCGGTTCACCTCGCCGAGGTCTTTAGGCAGCAAGTAGGGCTGCTCTTGGAGATAACGACGGTTGCCCTGCAGGCGCGGTAGAGCACCCTCGCCAGTTTGCCGATCAGGCGCGGACGGAGTCGAACCTGTTGGACCAGCGGCAGTGGCTGGAACGCGGCGGCGACGGAAGAACCACCAGGGCATCGGCAGCTCCTTTCCCCTCTTCGGGTGTCAGATCTCCTGTGAGGACGTTCCTGCCTCTGCTCAGTACCCTCCCTCTTATGATACCTTCCACCTGCCAATCAGCTGCCTGCTTACTCGCCAGCCAGGAGCACGGCCCAAAAGAAAAAGCAGCAGGCCACAACCACAGAACGAAAGCCAGGCCGGGCCTCTGGAGAAGTCAGGATCGTTTCCCTCTCAGGCCAGAGGCATCTCCTACTAGCTGGCAGGAGACGCTTCTCTGCCAGGAGTCTAGAGAAGTAGACTGGTCTCTGTCAATGTGTAGCAGAGGGAAAAAGGCGCTCCCCTTTATTTTTATGGTTTCTTAATGCGTTGTCTGTCTCCTGCCTGCCCGTCCGTTTAGCTGAGCCGTTCCTCAATAGGGCCTCATAAGAGGCGCTACGACCAGGCCGGGCGCCGAGACTGCCTTAGAGCGCTGATACTGAGAGGAGGCGTTGTCAGCTCTTCTGGCTCACCAGCCACCACGGCCACCAGATAGGCATCAATCAAGGGGCTTTCTGTAGATCAGATCAAGAGAAGACGAACCAGCAAAGAGCGTTGCGGGCCTGCTGATCGTCAAGAACCAGCTCACGAATGGCGTCGGGCAGTTGATCGCGCTGCCATTGGCACTCACGCAGCCGAACGCGCTCGCGCTCGCCCGCCGGTGCGGCAGCCTGAGCGGCCTTGATCGCATAGGCGGCGGCGCCCAGTGCATGGGCGGCGACATGGGCAACAACGGCAGCCTGACCAGCGGCATAGGCGGCGTAGCGAGCGGCCCCGCGCAGGTCTCTGGCTGCTGCCATTGCATGCCCACCTGCCGCGCGGGCCTCCATCATCTTGATCTCGCCAAGGACCCAGGCGCGGACAGAGGCGATGGCCTGACGCGGTCGAAGATCTTCCGCGCGCACCGACTCGAAGAGCGGCAGCACGTGCTCAGCGCAGGTCGCTGCCCAAAGGGCGAGCAAGTGGTGATGCTCATCGGTGAGCGTCCCCCCGCGGCGGATGGTCACCAGGCGCGGATCGCGCTCCTTCGGTAAAATCATATCCCTCGTTCCTTTCCAGCCAAATGTGTGCAGGAATCTACTGAGGTGAGCCAGATCCATGTGGGCCGTCTCGCCAGCGGTCTTTGCCCGGCCCGACGGAAACCTGACCGCGAGTTGGCGAGGAGGCTGATGATTTGTTTGTCTCCTCGTGATGTGCCCGAGACTTAACCTGGGCGCGCGTCGCTCTCCGATCCACTCAGGTTGGAATCAGCCTCGTCAAGCCTGGCTGGCGAAGCCTTGCTCTCCTGAAAGCCCGGCAAGGAGCGGACCATGCCCTGAATCTCGCGCCATTGCTGGTGCGCCGAGCGCAGACGGCAGCGCATAAAATCGATACTCATGCTCAGGTCCTGCTGGGTGCGTCGCTGGGCGGCATCGCGGATCACCAGCGTTCCCACAACCGAGGCAGTCTCTCCCACCAGAGTGCCAGCGACCTGCCCGATCAGCGAGTAGAGCAGGCCGTTGTTGGTCAGCGTGACCTCAAGGAGGGCTCCGGCAATATTAAAGACGATCACTACTATGGGGGACCAAACCCTCAGCCGGATATGCTGTCTTCTCTCTTGCATCAGATGGGCAATTTTTCTTGTCAAGCGCATGTAGCTCTCATACACATGAGCGGCGCCACCGTCGGCGAACGTCTGAGGTTGGGCGAGCAGGGTCCGCAGCTGCTGCATGTAGTGCTGCCATTCATCCATGCGGCGGATCTCGGCCACATCCTGCAGACTGAGCAGATGCAGAGACGGAAGGTTCAGTCCTTGTTGGACGAGATCAAAGGCCAGGCGCTTCAGGTGCTGCACGATCTCCTCGCCGGTGATCAACGGCAACCGTTGGGGGGCAGTCAGCTCCTGCAAGGAGATACGTGGCAGGCTATCGGCGGGCGTCAACAGATAACTGCCCAGAGCATCAGGCAGATTCGCATTATAGCGCAGATCGAAGAGCTGCTTCAACTCGGCAGCGAAAGGCTTGCGGCGATCGTAGCGCCGCTCTGCCGTATTTGGCCCGGTGACCACAAACTCCTTATAGAGAGCATCGCGCGTCACCTCCTTGCCGGCGGCGGTCAGATCGAGACAAAAGCGTTCGACCTCGACCAGGCGCTGGCGAAAAGGCTCCCTGGCGCTTTCTGGCAGGCCGAGGTCCTGCAGCCAGAGATCGAGATCATGCTGGGTAATGGACTTGGCGAAACTGGCAAAGGGATGCACCAGCAGCCGCCTGGCCCGGCGTGCATTCTCCTGATCATCCCAGGAAAGGCGGAGACAGCGAGGGCGTACCTCCTGGCAGATCTCCCGCCACTGCTCGAAGGCAGCCGTGACGCCAAAAGCTTCTCCCTGGCCTGCTGGCAAGGACTGCGGCGGGTCTGCCGGACTGCGCTCGTGGAGCAGGAAAGGGACAATGACCGCCTTTTCGAGCAACTCCTCGAAGATCAGGCGCGCCGGATTACGTCGACCGACGTAATCCTGGGTCACTGCTGACGAGTTATAAAGGTAAGCGCGATTAAGAATAAGCTGTTCGCTGTGGATCAGGAAGCGGATATACTCCGAGCGCACGTGATGTCTTAAAATTTGCTTGTGGTCCGATGTCATTTCCCCCGCCTGAAACGCTGGCTCAAGCAAGCTGCGCGGAAGCCACTGATTATCGAGGGCCTGAGCTACAACTGGAATATTCTCCAACTCATCGATGTTCAGACGCTCAAATTCAACGTTGCCTTCGCGTCCAATCCTGTCCGCTGGCTGGGGCTGCGTTGGCTGGGCCTGGTCCCGGCTCGGTGGTAAAGATGATTCGGGAGACTGATTCAAGGCCAGACTCCTTTCGCTCAGAGAAGTAGCGTTCTGCTCTACTGTCCTATGCGTCGCTCCTTGGATGAAGGATAAGGCTGAGTTCCCTCTGATTACTCCTAAACGCTACTGCTTGCTCCATCCTCCAATGGAGAGGTCAGGCTGTCTGCTACCAGGGTTATAACGCAGGTCAGGAGAAGGGATTGCCGGTCCGGCCACTCTCCAGGGGACCGACTGCCATGCTGGCTGAAGACCTGGAGCCTGGAACGGGAAAGCCTGGAGCGGTTGCCTGGCTTGCAGTAGGAGACCGGACGGAGAGAGGTCGAAAGCTTGTCTCCGGGAGGGGTGTCCTGGTGGAAAGGAACCGGGCCGTTGGTGGAGGAGAGACGAGGTCGGCGAGTGACCCAGGACCCTGGCGTGAGTCAGCGTGCTGCGCAACTGGCTGAAGGCCCGCCGAGGAGGCTGCGAGTCAGAGAGGAGCCCGTGCGCTGCCTGGCAATCATGGGCCTTTGCTCCGTAGCGAATCAAGGAATTGGCTCCTGTGGCCACGAGTACATGCCCAAAGAGAGATACGGGAATTGTATCATACTTCCTTCTTCTGCGTCAAGCTATGATCAGCCAGGGTGATAGAGGCGGAGCCGGCTGAGAGAGGGTCTGGCCGGAGGCGCACCTTGACAGCGACGAAAAGGCTGGACTACTCTGGAACGTGTTGGGCATCGTGGATCTGCTGAAGGCGCGGCCAAGCCTGCTTGCTCATGAACCGAGCTCCTGCGTGCGGCCTGGCGCCTTCCCTGACGTAGTGACTGAGGATCTTACCAGGTTTTGCAGGAGCAAGAACGAGATGAAGAATCCAGAGCAGTACTTCGAACTGGTTCAGGAGCGCCCCCAGCTCTTCAGCAATCCCGAGGGGACTGCCATTACAATCCTGCTTGATCAGGAAGCGATTGCTCAGGCCGAGGCCGTCATGCAAGCGGCACTCATCGAGCAAGGAATAGACCCGGCCAGGGCCAGGGAATGGTCGCAGGCAGGCCTCGCCTATCGTGATCAATACCTGCTTGTGCTGCGCGATGCGGTACGTTTCCCAGATGGCGCGCTCGGTACCTATCTCCGCCTGGTGGAGCCGAGAGAGCATACGCCCGGTGTCGCGATCCTCCCGATGTATCAGGGAAAAGTCCTGCTGCTACGTCATTTTCGTCATGCCACGCGCACCTGGCATCTAGAGATTCCACGAGGATTTGGTTGGCAAGGATGCACCAGAGAAGAAAGCGCCTATAGAGAGCTGGAAGAAGAGCTAGGGGCAAGACCTTTACGTCTCGTCCCTCTGGGACAGATCCATCCCAATACCGGCATGACGGCGGAGTGCGACGAACTCTTTTACGCTGAAGTCGCGGCCTACGGCGAGACAGACAGGCGGGAGGCCATTCAAGAGATTCTGCCGACGCCGCTCCCCCTATTTGAGCGTCTGCTCCGTGAAAACGAGATCACCGATAGCTTCACACTAGCGGCCTATGCGCAAGCCAAAGCCCGGGGACTCCTCTAGCCATCCTGGGCAAGATGCTGTGTCCGGCGGAGGCACCGCTCGAAGCGAAGGTGGGGGCGGGGACTCCGTTCGCTGCGCTGCTGGGTATGGTATACTCTGCTTCGGAATGCTGCCTGTAAAGAGGTCGCCGCTGATCGATCAAGGAGGCTGCGCAATGATTCGCGTCCTGATAGCAGACGATCACAAAGTAGTGCGTCAAGGATTGCGCCTCTTTCTCCGTATGGACCCAGAGATCGAAATTGTAGGTGAGGCAGCGAACGGCGCCGAGGCCGTCGAACTGGCGCGCCAGCTGATGCCCGATGTCGTCCTGATGGACATTCTGATGCCTGTCATGGACGGCATCGCCGCCACAGCAGCCATTCGCAAAGAGCTGCCCGAGATCGAAGTGCTCGGGCTGACCAGCGTGCTCGATGAGAAAACCATTGTCGAAATTATGCGAGCTGGCGCCATTGGCTATCTGCTCAAAGACCTCGACGGCGAAGAACTGTGTCGCTCCCTGCACGCAGCAGCCGCTGGCCAGGTGCAGCTTGCCCCCTCGGCCCTCACTCATCTGATGCACGAGCTGCGCGGGCAGGACCAGGTTGAGAAGCTTACTGAGCGCGAAAAGCAGGTGCTTCAGCTTGTCGGCCAGGGCCAGTCGAACAAAGAGATTGCGCGCTCACTCCGTCTGCGCGAAGAGACAGTCAAGACCCACGTCAGCAACATTCTCCACAAGCTCGGCGTACAGAGTCGCACCCAGGCCGTCCTGTATGCCATGCGCAATGGCTTAATGCCCGCGCCCTAGCACCTTCCTCGTCTATCCCACCGGGGAGGTGCGCCTCAAGGGAGGTACCACCATGTTAAGCAGCTCGCGACCCGCCCTGACCTCTCGCAGAGCAGGGGGCAACCACCTGCCCCTTCAGCACCTTTTGCATCTCAGTCGGTTAGACCCGACCATCGTCGCGCCTTTGCTGGATCTGTCTCCAGACGGTTACCTGATCAGCAATGCCGAGCAGATCTGTCTCTATGGGAATCGGGCTGCCGCCGAGATCTTCGGACGTGAAGCCAGCAGCCTGCAGGGCCAGCCTCTGAGCGTCCTCTTCCCCCAGCAGCAAAGCGATAGCGCCCAGCTCTTCAGCCTGCGGGCCGGGCGCTGGTCTGCGGTCATTCTGCGTTCCAGTGGAGAGAAACGGGAAGTAGAATGCCAGCAGAGCGTCATCGAGAGTCAGGGAGAGTGGTTCACCATCATCGTCATGCGTGACCTCACCTTCCAGCGCCAGCTTGAACGCAAAGCTGAAGTGCTGGCTCAGTTTGCCAGCACGCTGGTTGGAGCCGGCTCGCTGGAAGCCACGCTCAACGCCCTAGCCCGGAGCGTGGTCCAGGCAACAGGGGTCATGGCCTGCCTCGTACCGCTTATCAACGGTGATCCTCCTCTCTTCCGCGTGGTCGGCAGCTACGGTCTCCCGCCAGGCTATGCCCCCGGCCTGGTGCGACTGGTGCAGCAGGGCATCTGCCTCCCTACCATGCAGGCTTACGCGGAGCGGCGGACGGTCGTGGCGACCGGTCTGCGTCAGGCATTACTGGCCGACCCCCATTACGAGCCTGTTCACCCTTTCCTGCGCGCATCCTGCTGGGAGACCATCGTCTGCATTCCCTTGATCTATGGCAGCGAATGCCGGGGCGTCTTTACCGTGTATTGTCCGCCGGGGCCGCCGCCCGATGAGAGCGAGATCGCCTTCTTCTCGGCCATTGCCGATCAAGCAGCCGTTGCTGTCGAGAACGCGCGGCTGCTCCTGACCGCTCAGGAAAAAGCCGCCCTGGAAGAGCGTCAACGCCTGGCGCGTGAACTGCACGATTCAGTTGCTCAGGGTCTCTATGGCATCATCTTGGGGGCGCAGGCGGCCCGGGCTGCTCTGGAGGCTGATCAGGCGCACGCGCGCGAATCCCTTGATTACGTGCTTTCCCTGGCCAGAGCTACCCATGCAGAGATGCGCTCGCTAATCTTCGCCCTCCATCCCGAAGCCCTGGAGAGCAACGGCATCGTCGAGGCGCTCGCCCGGCGCGCCGCGGCCATTACAGCCCTGCACCAGCTAAACGTAGAGACACGGCTTGACGCTGAGCCAGCGCTCCCCCTGGAAACCAAAGAAGCGCTCTATCGCATTGCTCAAGAGGCTCTCTACAACGTGGTCAAGCATGCGCGTGCTCATCGCTGTCAGCTGGCTCTTTACAGAGAGACACGGGCGATAGTTCTGGAAGTAGGCGATGATGGCCAGGGCTTCGATACCTCTGCCGCCTTTCCCGGCCATCTGGGGCTGCACTCCATGCGCGAGCGCGCCAGTCAGATTGGGGGCATCCTGGAGATCATCAGCGTGCCGGCCCAGGGCACACTGGTCCGCGTCACACTCCCACTGGCCACTTAAGGACGGCCTCCTTCCCCTTTTTGGGGGAGGAAGCCCTCCCTCGAAAGTCTCTCCCTCCGACCATCCTTTGTCCGATGTATTCCACCCTGCCGGGATGCTACGCTAGGAAAGGAAGCGACAGCGGCGCGGAGTGACCTTATAGCTGTCCCCTGGCAGGAGTGTGCACTGTGATGGACATCCGTCGAGCCGATCATGTAGCTCTGCTGGTAAAAGAGGTAGACCGTTCGCGCCAGTTCTATAGCCAGGTACTGGGTATGCAGGAGATTCCTCGTCCTCCCAACTTTGACTTCCCCGGGGCCTGGTTGACCAGAGGAGATTTTCAGATCCACCTAATTGGCGAAGAAGTTGCCGGGCGTGCCTTGGAAACGCATCCTGGCTATCTGCCCGAGGAGCTGGCCCTCGGGCGTGTCACCCACCTGGCCTTTGAGGTCGCGAACCTGGAGGTGGCCAGACAGCACCTGCAGGCTCTGGGAGTGCCCATTGTTGGAGGACCGCGACCACGCGGTGATGGCGTCATGCAGCTTTACATCTGTGATCCCGATGGCCATGTCATCGAACTCTTCACCTGGACATCGCCCTCTTGAGCAAGCAATGGAAGAAGCGATGATCAGAACAGACAGCAAGGATAGTCGCCCTTGCTCCGAACGAGATCGCAGGGCTACCGCCTGCTCTCTGGCTGACGGCCCCTGACCTGAAGGACTCCGAGACGAGAAAGGAAGGAAACTGCTCATGAAGCCAGCGCGTTTCCGCTATTTTGCCCCACATACCATCACTGAGGCCGCGCAATTGCTCGACGAGCAGGGTGATGAGGCGCGTCTTCTGGCTGGTGGCCAGAGCCTGCTTCCCTTGCTCAATCTCCGTCTGGCGCGGCCCTCGGCCCTCATTGACCTCAACGAGATCCAGGCACTGGCCTTCATTCATCCGCGGAATGGTGGCCTGGTCCTGGGCGCCCTGACACGCGATGCTACCCTGGAGCGCGAGCCACTGGTAGCAGCCCGGCAGCCCCTCCTGGCCGAAGCCGCCCACTACGTCGGGCACCCCGCCATTCGCCACCGGAGCACGCTGGGTGGTAGCCTCGCCCATGCCGACCCGGCGGCGGAGCTACCCGCCGTGATGCTGGCCCTGGACGCTGCCTTCACCCTGCAGAGCAGCACTGGCAGCCGCACCGTCGCGGCTGCGGCCTTTTTCAAGGGACCATTTCAGACGGCTCTGCAGCATGGGGAAATTCTGACCGAAGTGCACCTTCCTGGCTTGCCGCCCCGCAGTGGTAGCGCCTTCCTCGAATTCGCGCGTCGTGAGGGCGATTACGCCCTGGCCGGTGTTGCCGCTGTCATCTGCCTGGCCGAAGATGGCACTATCGCCCAGGCTCGCCTGGCTCTCTGTAGCGTTGCCCCTACCCCCCTACAGGCTATCGCCGCTGAAACCGTCCTCCGGGGCCGCCATCCCGACAATGCGGCCTGGCAGGCCGCCGCGGAAGCCGTTGTCGATGAACTCAAGGAGCCGCCCGCGGATATCCACGGCTCTGCCGAATATCGCCGTCACCTGGCTGGCGTCTTGACCCGGCGTGCCTTGGCGCTGGCCGCCCAGCGCGCAGAAAGGAGTCACTCATGATGGAAGACGACTTTATCCCAGTGCGCGTCTCTGTCAACGGAGTTCCCCATCGCCTCTTCGTCGAGCCACGTCGCACCTTGCTGGACATGCTACGAGAGGACCTGGAACTGACAGGTACCAACGCCGGCTGCGAGCACGGCAGCTGTGGCGCCTGCACCGTCCTGCTCGACGGCCAGAGCGTGCGGGCCTGCCTGTTGCTGGCTGTCCAGGCCAATGGCCATGAGGTGATGACCGTCGAGGGCCTGGCCCTTCACGGACGTATGCATCCCCTACAAGAAGCCTTTTGGGAAAAACAGGGGCTGCAGTGCGGCTTTTGCACGCCGGGTATGCTCATGACGGCCTATGAGCTACTTCAGCAGAATCCCGATCCTGGCGAAGAGGAAATCCGTTCCGCCCTCTCCGGCAATCTCTGCCGTTGCACGGGCTATCAGCACATCGTCGAGGCCATCCGCCTGGCGGCCCAGCGCCTGCGTGAGGAGGCGGAGGCGGCCACCCCCTCGGGGACGACAGCTTGACCTCACGAAAGGAGCGTGCCCCATGACCACCACCGTCAGCGAACGAGCCTGGATCGGCAAGGACCTCAAGCGGCGAGAAGATCCTGCCCTGCTCATGGGAACGGTCACCTATATCAACGATTTCAAGATCGCAGGCATGCTGCACGCCGCCGTTCTGCGCAGCCCCTATGCTCATGCCCGCATTCGGGCCATCGACACCAGTGCGGCGCGCGCTCTGCCGGGAGTGCAGGCTGTGCTCACGGGCAAGGAGGCCGCCGAAGTCATTGGTCCTGTACCGGCTTTCTGCGCTGAGCCTGTAGTCGAACACGCCATCGCCGTCGAGAAAGTGCGCTATGCCGGCGAAGCAGTGGTCGCTGTCGCTGCCGAGAGCCGCGCCATCGCTGAGGACGCCCTTGACCTGGTTGAAATTGACTGGGAGCCGCTTCCAGCGGTGACCGACGCCCTCAGCGCCATGCAGCCCGGCGCGCCGCTCGTCCACGAGAACCTTGGGACCAACGTCGTCTATGACCATGTTTTTACCTTCGGTGATGTTGATGGCGACTTCGCCCAGGCCGATCATGTCATTCGGCGCCGCTTGCGCTGGCCGCGGGCCACAGCAGCCCCACTGGAGCCGAACGGGGCCGTCTGCGCTTACGACCCGGCCAGAGACACGATGGAGATCTGGTCGAATACCAACATGCTCAACTCGGCCTCCTGGGTCATGTCCAGCATGCTCAAGATCCCCCCTCACAAGCTCAACTTCTACCCGATGTACACCGGGGGCAGCTTTGGCAGCAAGCATTTCCTGGCCAAGGTCATCGGCATCGCCGGCGCCCTCACCAAAGTTACAGGCCGCCCGGTCAAGTTCATGGAAGATCGCCTGGACAACCTGATGGCCAACGATTCTCAGGGGCCGGAACGCATCTACGATGCCGAGCTGGCGGTGACCAAAGATGGCCAGTTCCTCAGTCTGCGCCTGCGGACCATCGACGACTATGGCGCCTACTTCATCTTTGCCATTACCGGCAATACCAACATGATGGCGCAGATTACCGGCCCCTATACCATTCGCAGCGTAGAAACGGGCATCAAGGCCGTCTTGACCAACAAAAATCAGCAGACCGTCTTTCGGGGAGCTGGCTCCGACGTTGGCAACTGGGTGCTTGAGCGCCTGGTCGATGCTGCCGCCGAGCAGCTGGGGATCGATCGCGTCGAGATCCGGCGGCGCAACTTCATTCAGCCCGACCAGTTCCCCTACAAGATCCCGACCGGCAACGTCTACGACAGCGGTAACTATCCTGGCGTCCTCAACCTGGCCCTGGAGCACTTCGACCTTGACGCCTGGCGCCAGGAGCAGGCGCGGGCGCGCCAGGAGGGGCGCTATCTGGGCATTGGGCTGGCGACAGCTCAGCAGCGCAGCACCTACAGCTCGACTGAGTTCTGGTTTCACAACCCCGCGCCAGCCACGGGCCTCAACTCAACCCCGGAAAGCGTGCGCATCAGCGTTGGCCCAACCGGAGGAGTGACGGTCACCATGTTCTCGCCGTTCTGGGGCAACAGTCCCGAGACCGTGGCGGCGCAGGTCGTGGCCGAAGAGCTGGGCATTGATCCCCGCGACGTCAACGTCACCTACGATAGCACCGCTCACGCCCTGCCAAGCGCCGGCCCGGGTGGCAGTCGCATGACCGTCATGCTGGCCGGCGCTGTACATGGTGCTGCCGCCCGCCTCAAAGAAAAAATCTTCAAAATTGCCGCTCATATGCTCGAGGCCAGCGTCTCCGATCTGGAACTCGTTGGCGGCCAGGTGCGCGTCAAGGGCGTTCCCTCCTCCTCTGTCAGCCTGGCTGATATCGGCATGCGCGCCTACTGGTTCAAGCTTGACCTGCCGCCCGAGCTGGAGAGCGGCCTTGAAGGCACCTTTACCTACGATCATCCCTATACCACGAAGCCGCACGACGACCGCAAGGATCTGGGGGTCTTCTATCCGATCATGGGGCACGCCGCCCATCTGGTGGCCGTCGAGGTGGATATCGAGACGGGCGCGGTGCTCTTCAAGAAGTATGTGGCCGTGCACGACGTTGGCACCGTGCTCAATCCGCGTTCGCTGCAGGGCCAGATCCGCGGCGGCATCGCCCAGGGCATCGGGCTGGCGCTCTTAGAAGAGGTGCGTTACGGGCCGGATGGGCAGAATCTCACGTCGACCTTTGTCGACTATCTCTTGCCCTCGGCCAGCGATGTGCCTGCCATCGAGGTCTACCATCAAGAGACACCCTCGCCCTTCACTGCCTATGGAGTCAAAGGTGGTGGAGAGGGCGGGCGCATGGTGGCGCCGCCAGCGGTCACGAGCGCCATCGAAGATGCCCTCAGACCCTTCGGGGTCAGCATTGACGAGATGCCGATCACTCCCGAGAAGATTGTCCGCTGGGTCAAGGAGGCCCAGAGCCGCCGCCAGGGGCAGAGCAACTGAGGCGACGACCCTACCACCGCAGGCAGCCCGCTCCAAAACGAGCGGCTGCCTCCTCTTTCGTCTGGCTCTGCACAGCGTTCCGCTGAGGAGGCATTGCATATGCTCTTGCAGGAGAAAGTGGCCGTCATCACCGGTGGCGGACGTGGCATTGGTCGCGCGATCGCCCTGGCCTACGCCCGAGCCGGCGCTCGGTTGGCGCTGGCCGCTCGCTCTGTGGCCGCCCTTGAAGAAACGCGCCGGATGGTCAGCGACCTCGGTGGCGAGGCCGTGGTCATTCCGACCGACGTCAGCGAGGCGACGGCGGTCGCCGGACTTGCTCAGGCCGTGCGCGAGCATTTTGGACGGGTAGATATCCTGGTCAATAACAGCGGCACCGCTGGACCAACCACCCCCCTCTGGGAGGTCACCCCTGACGCCTGGGAAGAGACCTTTGCTGTCAATGTCCGCGGCCCCTTTCTCTGCTGCCGGGCCTTGCTCCCGCTGATGATCGCTCAGGCTTCCGGCTGCATTCTCTTCATTGGCTCGATGACCGGTAAACGGCCCCTGTTCGGACGCACACCCTATGCAGCCAGCAAACTGGCGCTGGTGGGGCTGGCGCGTACCTTGGCCTGGGAGGTTGGCCCCTATGGCATCCGCGTCAATGTGATCTCTCCTGGTCCCGTCGAGGGCGAGCGCATCGAACAGGTCATCCGCAAGCAAGCTGAGATCAAGGGTATCAGTCTGGAGGAGGCGCGCGCAACCTTCCTGCGCGATGCCCCTCTCGGGCGGCTGGTTGCGGCGGAAGAGGTCGCTGCCGCGGCGGTCTTCCTGGCCTCGGAGCAGGCGGCTTCCATCACAGGGGAGGACCTCAATGTCTCAGCGGGCATCGTCATGTATTAAGAGCAAGAGGCCCATCAGGTCAGCTATTCTACACGCGGAGGGATTGCGAACAATGACACGCCTGATCGACCTATCCCAGGAAATCTACCAGGGCATGTACGTCTATCCGGGTCACCTGAAGACCGTGATCTGGGAGCACCATTCGCATGAAGAGACGCGCAAGAACTTCGAAGGTGGTTTCTCCTACCAGTCGCGCGGGCTGCTCATGAGCGACCACGGTCCCACTCACGTTGACGCTCTCAGCCACCTTGATCCGCGTCCCGAGGCTCCCTCGATCGACCAGATGGCGCTCGATCTCTTCTATGGTCCAGCGCTCTGCCTTGATGTCTCCTTTAAGGAGCCGCAGAGCTACATCGGAGCGCGCGATCTCGATCTGGCCCTGGAAGGCTCCAGAAGCGAGCTGCGGCGCGGCGATATCCTGTTGCTCTACACTGGCACCTACAACCGTTACCACGGTACCGCTGCCTATCTGAGCCAGTACCCCGGCCTCGATGAGGCTGGAAGCAGCTGGCTGGTTGAGCATGGGGTCAAAACCTTCGGCGTGGATGCGCCCAGCCCAGATAATCCCATCAGCCGAACCTATCCCTGTCATATGATGTGCCGTGCCCACGGAATCACCCATTACGAGAACCTGGCCAACCTTGAGCAACTGGTGGGGCGACGCTTCATCTTTGCCGGCTTCCCCCTGCGCATTCGCCAGGGCACCGGCTCGCCGGTGCGCGCTGTCGCCATTCTCGAAGACGAGATCGATGACAAGCGGTGAAATGCCGCCCGGGGCGAGGCCCAGGGCCAGGGAGAAGAAATGACTGAATCACTCAGGAAAGGAGGAGGAGGAAAGATGAGGCCGGAGCCGTCAGTTACGTCTGGGCCTCTTCCAGAGCGCACGCGCGAGACCCATTACGGCAGAACGGTCCTGACCTATGCTCGTCGCCCACGGCATTTCAACGAGGTACTGCGCCGCTCGGTGGAGACCTTCCCAGAGAAAACCGCGCTGGTCTTCGAAGGCCAGCGCTGGAGCTATCGTCACCTCTGGGAGGAGGCCTGTTCGCTGGCAGCAGTTCTGCAAGAGGATTACGCTTTCGGCGTTGGCGAGCGCCTGGCGGTTCTTACTGGCAACCTCCCGGAGTTCGTCATTGCCGCAGTTGGCTGCTCGTTGCTGGGGGCGGTGCTGGTACCACTCAATACGCGCCTGCGTGGGCCGGAGCTGGGGGCTTTGCTGGCGCATTCTGGCAGCCGGGTGCTGATTACAACAACAGAGCACTGGGAGCAACTGGCCCCAGAGCAGGCAGCCTTGAAGGAACTCCGGGGCGTCTTTGTGATTGGCGACGAGCACGCCCAGGGGCAGGCGGGAACTCGTCCCTGGCGCGACCTGCTGCGCGGCGGCCACCCCAGGCCGGTCGAGATCAACGAAGACAGCCCGGTCTACCTCTGCTATACCTCGGGGACCACCGGCCTGCCCAAGGGAGTCATCTGCACCCACTTTAACCTCATCCACACCCTCCTCAACTACGAGCTGGTCAAGGGACTGAGCGCTGACGACGTCACTCTGCTCGGCGTTCCCATCTTTCATATTACCGGGCTGGCGGCCCAGTTCGCCCAGTTTCTCTATCAGGGCGGCACGCTTGTCCTGCAGCGCCTGCCTTTCCGGCCCGGCCCGGCACTAGAGCTGATCGAACGCGAGCGCGTGACACACTTCTTCGGCGTGCCCACGATGTACATCATGCTCATGAATCACAGCGATTTTCGGCAGCGCGACAGCTCATCGCTGCGCCTGGCGGCCTCGGGTGGGGCCCCTTTGCCACCAGATGTCGTGCGGAGCTGGACGCAGCAAGCCCCGCAGGTGCGGTTTTTCAACTTCTACGGCCTGACCGAGACCACCTCGCCTGCGACCTGCCTGCCGGACCGCTACAAGCTAGAGCGACCCGGCTCGGCGGGGTTGCCCCTGCCGGTCAGCGAGCTGCTGGTTGTAGGCGATCATCATGAGCCGGTGCCTCCAGGGGAGGTCGGCGAGCTGGCTATTCGCGGCCCTATGGTCTTCAAAGAGTACTGGCGCAATCCAGAGGCGACGCAGGCGGCCTTTCTCGACGGCGGCTGGTTCCTGACAGGTGACATGGCCCGCCTTGACGAGGATGGTTTCGTGCACATTGTGGATCGCAAAAAGGATATGATTAATAGAGCAGGAGAAAAAATCTACTGCGCCGAAGTCGAAAATGTTCTGTATGGCCATCCCGCTGTGCTGGAAGTGGCCGTCGTTGGACAGGCGGACCCGTTCTACGGAGAAATCGTGAAGGCGGTAGTGGTGCCGCGTCCGGGTCAGGTGCTGGATAGCGAAGCGCTGCGGACCTTCGCGGCGCAGCACCTGGCCTCGTTTAAAGTGCCAGCGCTGATCGAAGTGCGGGACGAGCTGCCGCGCAACCCTGGCGGGAAGGTCATGAAGCAGCTACTGCGAGGGAGATGAACCATCATGGGGTGCCTCGACATTCCGAACGAAACCGTCTTTGTCATGGAGATGACCCCCATCAAGTTTGGCGTAGGAGCAACTGCCGAAGTGGCCTATGATGCCAAACGGCTGGGTATCCAGCGCGCCTTGATCGTCACCGATCGCGGCCTCATGCAGCTCGGCCTGCCCGAGCGCGTGCGCCGTCTGCTCACCGAGGCGGGCCTCCAGGCAGACATCTACGATGACGTTCACGTCGAACCGACGGATCGCTCGTTTGAAGAGATCGCCCGCTTCATCGAGGGCCGCAACTACGATGGGATGATCGCCATTGGCGGAGGCAGCAGCATCGATACTGCCAAGTGGGCGCGCCTCTATGCCACCTACCCGGCGCCGCTCATGGACTACGTCAATAAGCCCATCGGCAAGGGGCAGCCCGTCCCCGGACCGCTCAAGCCGCTCATCGCCATACCGACAACCGCCGGCACAGGCAGCGAAACAACGGCGGTGGCCATTCTAGATATCCTCGCTCTCAAAGTCAAAACTGGCATCTCGCACCCCTTTCTCCGTCCCACATTCGCTATTATCGACCCCCTCAACACAGTCACCCTGCCACCGATGGCGACGGCCTATCCTGGCTTCGATGTCCTCACCCACGCGCTGGAGTCCTATACCAGCCGGCCTTACCAAGCTCGCCCGCGCCACAAGCCGGAGGAGCGTCCGGTCTATGTAGGGAGCAACCCCATCAGCGATCTCTGGTGCGAGAAGGCGCTGGAATATCTCGGGCGCTACCTGCGCAGGGCCGTCCTCAACGGCATGGATGTCGAGGCCCGCACCTATCTGGCGCTGGCAGCCACCTATGCCGGCATCGGCTTCGGCAACGCCGGCGTCCATATTCCGCATGCCCTCGCCTATCCCATCGCCGGCATGGTCAAGCGCTTCTCGCCGCCTGACTATCCGCGCGAAGAGCCGCTCATCCCGCATGGCCTCTCAGTGATCGTCACCGCGCCAGCAACCTTTCGCTGGACCTATCCCGCTGACCCGGAGCGTCATCTGCGGGCAGCCCAGTTGCTCGGGGCCCAGGTCAGCGGCTTGAATGAGGCGCAGCGACGCGAGATCCTGCCACAGACCTTGCTGACCCTCATGCGCGATACGGGGGTGCCCAGCGACCTGGGGGCGCTCGGCTATACAGGTGAGGAGATACCAGCCCTCGTCGAGGGAGCGCTCAAACAGCAGCGCCTCCTCGTCAACAGTCCACGCGCTGTAGGTGCCGAAGAGCTGCGCCTGCTGATCGAGCAGAGCTTTGAGGCTGCTCCCAGGACCTGAGATTGCACAGGGCCTGATGCCCCGGTGCCTTGGCGCTCAAAGATCCCTCTGGTGGGCTGCCGCTCTCGCCCACTGTTCCACCCTGGCCTGCGCTCGCGACCAGCAGCGGACGACAGGGCGGCAGCCAGGCCCTGCCCCTTGACAATCAAAACGTTTTCCCTTATACTTCCCCTATCGAAATCAAAACGTTTTGATTACCTGGTGAAAGGTCCTAAGCGGAGCAGGGATGACCACCATCAAAGATGTTGCGCGGGCGGCGGGTGTCTCGGTAAGCACGGTCTCGCATGTGCTCTCGGGGCGGAGACCGATCAGCGAGCCTACGCGCCTGCGGGTTCTGGAAGCCATCGAGCGTCTGGGCTATCGCCCGAATCGGCTGGCCCAGGGCCTGGTGAGCAAAAGCAGCCGTTCGCTAGGGCTGCTGGTGCCGGACCTGGCCAACCCGTTCTTTGGCAGCATGGCTGAGGCGATGGAGATCGCCGCGCACGACCGGGGCTATAGCGTCATTCTCTGTAACACGAATCTTGATCCGAAGCGGGAGGCCGACTATCTTTCGATGCTGCTCAGTCGTCAGGTTGACGGCCTGCTCTATTTCCCCGGGACGCGCGTTCCCAATCGAGCGCTGCTGGAGGCGGTGGCTGCCGGGGTGCCTGTGGTAGTCGTTGACGAGCGTATCGATAATCTGCCAGGCGTCTTCGTGGACAACTTTGATGGGGGGCGCCAGCTTGGGCGGCTGCTTGCGCAGTTGGGGCACCGCTCGCTGCTCTTTATCGGCGGGCCGGAGGGTCTGCCCACTGTCACCGATCGCCTGAATGGTCTCCGCGCCGGCCTGGCCGAAGGCGGGAGTGCGTCCGCCACCGTAAACCTGCTCCTGCGCTTTGGCGAGTATCGCGCCAGTCACGGTTACGAGACCATCCATGCCTGTGCGCGTGAGGGAGTCTTTGCTGCTGTGGGGGACGAGCGTCCGACCGCGGTCGTGGCGGCCAACGATATGATTGCTCTTGGGGCGCTGCGCGCCTTGCGTGAGCTGCAGCTACAGGTGCCGCGCGACTGCTCGCTCACTGGCTTCGATGGCGTTGAGTTCACGGCCATGATCACGCCATCGCTAACGACGGTCCAACAGCCATCGACGCGGGTAGCCACTGCCGCCGTGGAGCTGCTGCTCCAGCGCATCGAGGCCCACGAGCACCACCGTGACCGCGAGCGCGCCAATCATGAGCATCAGCCCTCTGCGGAGGCCACGCCTGTGATCCCGCACGTCGTTCTACCGGTCACGCTCGTGGTACGCGAGTCGGTGGCGCCACCGCCGCAGCGGCGCTAGTGACTTTCATCCATCGCCGCTTGTCCATACGATCGGTTTCGTCTCAGGAGGTGGGAGCAGCGCTACAATCTTTTTTCCTCTTTTCCTTGCCTGTCAGGCCAGTCGTATGTCCTGATCTCTGGACATCATCGCCACCTGGTTCTCTCTCACGGTGAGCTGCTTTTACCGGGAGGGACAGCTATCGCTGTTGTCCGCTGTTTGCATTCCCCTGCATCTGGAGGGAGGATCTGATGTCTACCGTCAGCAAGGGAACAGCCGGCACCACGACGCACTTTGTGCGCAATGCCACCGGTCTGGTGCGCGAGCTGTCGCCGTTTGACGCCTTCAACCTGGTGTTTTCCGCTGTCCTCATTCCGGTGGGGATCACCCAGGTCTTCTCATTTGCGCCCACCTTCTGGCCTGGTGCGAATGTCCTGATCTCCTTCTTGCTCTCCCTGCCGCTGGTCTTCTGCTTTGGCATGGTCTACCTCTATTTCACGGTAGCGATGCCGCGCTCCGGCGGTGACTATGTCTGGGTCAGCCGGGTACTGGGGCCGGGGATTGGCTTCTTGACCAATCTGACGCTGACCTTTGTCTTCACGACCTGGATCTCCTTTAATTTCACGACCATGCTCACGCTGCTGGGTCCCAGCCTGGGCTTTGTGGCCGGTTTCACCTGGGCCCCCGACCAGCTCACGCAGTTTCTGATCGCGACTGTCCTCACCGTGGTCTTCGCTGGCCTGATGGTGCTGGGGGCCCGGCGAGTAGCGCGCTACATGTTGGTGATGTTTGTCGTGGTCTGGCTGGGCATGCTGGTCTGGCTGATTGGTCTGGCGATGACCGATCACAGCGCATTTGTCAGCAATTTTAACGCGCATAGCGGGACCACCCTGGCCACAGTTGTCAGCACGGCGGCGAAGGCTGGTTTCTCGTCGGGTGCGGGTCTGGACTGGGCTGGGACGATCTTTGCCATGATCTACGCCTTCCAGGTCTTCACGGGTTTCCAGTGGACCGGCTACTTTGCGGGTGAGATCAAGAATGTGCGGCGGACCGCGACCTTCTCGATTCTGGGGGCTTTGCTTATCAGTGCTCTGCTCTACATCTTGGGGAGCGCCCTGATCTATCGCACCTATGGCTCGGAATTTGGCTCGCTGGTCTATCTGGGCTTCAACGTCTCGCCTTCGCCCTTGTCATTTGCTCCGTACTTACCGTCGCTGGTCAAATTCCTCTCGCTGCCCACTTTCCTACAGGTGTTTGTAACCGCCTGCTTTGTGCTCTCGGTGCTCTGGTGGACGCCGACCGGCTTTATGATCGCCACGCGCAACCTCTTCGCCTGGTCCTTTGATCGTCTGGCGCCGGCGGGGGTGGCGGAAGTGAGCGAGCGCCTGCACACGCCGGTGATCGCCACAGTGGTCATTGCCCTCTGGATCGAGTTGCTCAATTACCTCAACATCTATCAGGGCCTGAGTGCCCTCCTGATCAACGTGATTGCGGTCATGGCGCTGGCCTTTATCGCTGTGGCCCTGGCGGCGATCTTGATGCCCTTCACGCGCCCATCGCTCTTTGAAGAGGCGCCGGCGATGGTGCGCGCACGCCTGCTCGGCATCCCTGTACTGACGCTGGTCGGCATCGTCATGCTCTTGAGCTGGGCCTTTGTCCTCTATGTCACCTTTGCGACGACCGCCTTTGGAAAGGTCTCGCTGCTCTCAATGGCGGAGGCCTTCGCCGTGCCCATCTTGGGCCTGATCTACTATCTGATCGTACGCTTGATCCGCCAGCGCCAGGGCATCCAGCTCAGCGCGGCCTTCCGGGAGATTCCTCCTGAATAGGGCAGGAGAACAGGAGAAGAAGAGGGGGGCGCCTGGGGACAGATAGACAGACAGACAGCCAGACAGACAGCAGCCTCGGCCTGCCAGCCAATCAGCCAGGCTGAGGGCGAGAGAGACCTGTCCCAAGGCCGCTTCTGGTCCTGGTCTGGGAACGAGGGAAGGCATGGGCGAGAGCCGTGCCGTCTCCTCTCTACCTGGACCAGGACCAACAGACGATCAGGTGAGACCGGTCGCGAGGACAGTGCAGCCACTTGTCTGTCACCTAGACCGATGTGCTTGTGCGCTAAGTCGCTCACAGGAGAGAAAGAGAGAAGATGTCAGAGAGAGCAGCAGGGCCAGGCTCCGTGCTTGAGCAGCTCTTCGGACGCCCGCGCCCGGTGATCGCCATGATGCATTTGCCGCCCTTACCGGGGCGACCGCTCTATGACAGTCGCGGCGGGATGGCCGCCATCGTCGACGCCCTGCGGCGCGATCTGGAAGTCCTTCAGGAGGGGGGAGTAGACGGGTTGCTCTTCTGCAATGAAGGCGATCGTCCCTATGCCCTCAAGATCGATCGCGCTCAGGTAGCGGCGATGGCCGCTGCCATTGGCGAGCTGCGTCCCTATCTGAGCTTGCCTTATGGGGTTGACCTGCTCTGGGACCCACTGGCGGCGCTGGCGGTCGCCCAGGCGGTACGAGCCAGTTTCGTGCGCGAGGTCTTCACTGGTGTCTACGACAGTGACATGGGCCTCTGGCAGCCTGATGCCGCTGCGGCCCTGGACTATCGCCGGCAGATCGGGGCCGACAACATTCGGCTCTTCTTCAACATCGAGCCGGAGTTTGCCCGTCCACTTAGCCCGCGCCCCATTGGAGCGCTGGCGCGGAGCGTCGTTGTTTCCTCACTGGCCGATGCCATTCTGATTTCCGGTCCAATGGCTGGAGCTGAGGCCGATCTCAGTCACATTCGCGAGGCCAAGGCGGCAGTTCCTTCCACACCAGTGCTGGCCAACACCGGGGTACGTATTGAGACCGTGCGCGCCACCCTGGCGGTGGCGGATGGCGTGATCGTCGGCACTGGTCTCAAGCGCGACGGCTATACCTGGAACCCGGTCGACCCGGAGCGTGTGCGGCGCTTTATGGATGAGGTGCGGGCTGCGCGCGAGGAGGCCTGACGATGCCCACACAGAAGCGTTATGCGCTGGGGCTGGACGTGGGCACGACCGCCTTGAAGGCCGTCGCCCTTGAGCGTGAGCGCGGGCTGGTGGCGCAGGTTGAGCGCCCGCATGAGCTGCGCTCACCTCAACCCGGCTGGGCCGAAGAAGATGCCGAGCAATGGTGGCAGACCTGTCAGGAGGCGCTGCGCGAGCTGTTGAGGCAGATCCCTGCTGACGAGGTGGCGGCGATCGGCGTCTCGGGCATGGTGCCAGCGATGGTGCTGCTCGATAGCAGCGGGCGCCCGCTGCGCCCGGCCATTCTGCAAAACGATGCCCGCTCAGCTCTGGAGGTCGAGGAGTTGCGGGCCGCCGTCAATGCGGACGAGTTTTTCCAGGTGACCGGAGGTGTCGTCAACCAGCAAAATATCGATCCGCGCTGGCGTTGGCTGCTCAAGCACGAGCCCCAGGTGGTGGCGCGTACCGTCTCTCTGTGTGGCTCCTATGACTTCATTGTCTGGCGCCTGACCGGCCAGCTGTCGCTCGAAGAGAACTGGGCCGTGGAGAGCGCGCTCTATGACGTGCGGCGGCGGCAGTGGCATCAGCCCTATCTGGATCAGGCTGGTATCGCCCGCAGCCTGTTGCCGCCGGTGCATGCCCCAACCGAGATTGTGGGGGGAGTCAGCGCAGCGGTGGCGGAAGCAACCGGTCTGCAGGCTGGGACTCCAGTAGTGGCCGGGAGCGCTGACCATGTGGCGGCGGCCCTGGCTGCTGGCCTGACGCAGCAGGGCGATATCTTGTTGAAGTTTGGCGGGGCCGGCGACATTCTCTATTGCTCTGATCAGCCAGAGCCTGATCCCCATTTCTACTTTGATTACCACGATATCCCTGGCCTGACGCTCATCAATGGCTGCATGGCCGCCAGCGGCTCGCTGGTGAAGTGGTTCATGACCCAACTGGCCCCCGGCTGCTCGCTGGCTCAATTGGATGAGGAGGCGGCTGCCGTGCCCGCCGGTGCTGATGGCGTGTTGGCGCTGCCCTATTTTCTGGGAGAGAAAACTCCCATTTTCGACCCGATGGCGCGTGGCATCTTTGCCGGCCTCATGCTTCATCACCGGCGCGCTCATCTCTATCGGGCCGTGCTGGAAGCCGTCTGCTATGGCTTTGCCCATCATCTGGAGCTCCTGCGCGAGGCGGGACGGCCTATCCGGCGCATCTGTGCCGCCGATGGGGGCAGCCGGAGCGCCCTCTGGATGCAGATCGCAGCGGATGTCGTCGGTCAGCCAGTGACGGTGGTAGCGGGTGAGGCGGCCTCGGCCCTGGGCGTAGCCTACGTAGCCGGGATGGGGGCCGGCCTCTTTGATCGCTGGGAAGAGATCACGCGCTTCATCGTTCAAGGACCGACCTACTGGCCGCGTGCCGAGCAGATGGCGCTCTATCAGCGGGGTTTTTTCCTCTACCGCGATCTCTACCGTCGTCTGCAGCCCCTCTTTCCCGAGCTGGCTCAGCTTGCGGATGTGGCGCGCCTGATTCAGGCCCAGGCAGAGGAAGACCTATCTGTCCGGTCCAGTCTCAACTCAGCTCAGACTGAATTGAACCGAGAGAGAAAGCCGTAAGGAGGACCAAGGGAGATGCTCTTAGCTGGTTTGCGAGGTTTCATCACTGGTGCAGGTACCGGGATTGGGCGCGCCATTGCTCTGGAGATGGTGCGTGAGGGGGCCGATCTCTATATTACCGATCTGGATGGAGAGGCCGCTCAGCGCACCGCGGCTGAAGCCAGGGCGCTCCGGCCAGAGGCTCGTCTCTACGCTGCGGCCCTTGACGTGCGACAGGGCGCGGCGGTGGCCGCCTGCATTGAAGAGGCCCAGGCTCGTCTGGGGGGCCTGGAACTGGCGGTCAACAATGCCGGTGTTTCTTCGATGGCCCGCGTCGTTGACCTGACCGAGGATGACTGGAACTTTAACATGGACGTCAATGCCAAGGGGGTCTTTCTCTGCTGCCAGGCCGAGGTACGCGCCATGTTGCGTCGTGGAGGGGGTGGTAGCATCGTCAATATTGCCTCGATGGCTGGCAAGAAGGCGGCGCCCTTCCTGGCCCACTATTCCGCCTCCAAGTTCGCCGTCGTTGGCTTCACCCAGGCTCTGGCGCTTGAGACTGCCGAGGCCGGCATTCGGGTCAATGCTGTCTGCCCAGGCTATGTGCGGACCTCGATGCAAGAGCGTGAAGTGGTTTGGGAGGCTCAACTACGGGGCATCACGCCCGATGAGGTCATCGCCGACTACCTGCGGGCGATCCCTCTAGGCCGCCTGGAAGAGCCGGAGGATGTAGCGCGGGTGGTGGCCTTTCTGTTGAGTGAACGTGCAGCCTACATGACCGGTCTGGCGGTCGATGTGAATGGTGGGGCGTTCATGTCCTGACCGACCGCCGGGCTGGCCAGGCGCGGGTGGTAGGTAGGTAGGTTATCCGGTCTGGCGCGCCTCGCCTGCCGATGGCCTTGGGGCGTGTAGTCGCTGGGCGTAGTCGAGCTGGCTGGCCCTGGGGCGGGACGCTGGAGAGAGCGGGCCGGGCCGCCGCTCTGGAAAGGGAGTTGTCTCGCTGATGTTTGGCACTCGTCGAACCACGATCTTCTTTGCTACCGATATTCACGGCTCCGAGCGCTGTTTTATGAAGTTCATTAACAGCGCCAAGTTTTATGGCGCCAATGTCCTGATCCTGGGGGGCGATATTACTGGCAAAGCACTGATCCCCATTGTGCGCGATGGCCATCATAGTCGCTATCGAGCCACCTTTCTGGGGGAGCGAGTGACGCTCGAGTCTGAGGAGGCCGTCGCTGCCTTCGAGCGTCAGGTGCGCCATGCGGGCGCCTATCCGTTTCGAACCACGGCGGAGGAGCTGGCCACCCTGGAAAGCGACCGGACGCTGGTCGATCGTCTGTTTACGCGCCTGATGGTCGAGAGCGTGCAGCGTTGGTGTGAGCTGGCGGAGGAGCGCCTCCGCGGAAGCGGTGTGCGCTGCTTTATCGACGCGGGAAACGATGACGAGCCGGAGATCGTGGAGGTTTTGAAGCAGGCCAGTTACGTGGAGATGCCCGAGGGCCGGGTGGTACTGATCGATGATGAGCACGAGATGGTCAGCGCAGGCTTCGCGAACCTGACGCCCTGGCAGGCCCCGCGCGACATTCCTGATGAGGAGTTAGGTCGCTTTATCGAATCAATGGCCTGTCAGGTTGAGCATCCCGAGCGAGCGATCTTCAACGTCCATGTCCCGCCGTATGGCTCCGGTCTGGATACCGCGCCGCAGCTGGATGAGCAGCTCAAGCCGGTCGTCGTCGGTGGCGAGATTGCCACCGGGCCGGTGGGCAGCAAAGCCGTGCGCACGATGATCGAGCGATTCCAGCCCCTGGTCTCGCTGCATGGTCACGTTCATGAGTCGCGAGCGGTGAGCAAAATCGGGCGCACGACCTGTATCAATCCGGGCAGCGAGTATGGCGACGGGCATCTGCGCGCTGCGCTGGTCACGCTCAAGGGGCCGAAGCTGCTCAGTTATCAACTGATCACTGGATGAAGCCCACTCACTCGATCCGTCAGTCAAGACGACCAAGGAAAGGCGGTGGCCATGACAAGGCCGGGAGACTTTGAGGCTGGCTTGCCCGCATCGGCAGAGGCGGGGAGCGCCAACGGGCCGGGGCCGACTCTGGCCGACGGCGTGGCGGAGGCCCAGCGTCTGGTGACAGCGCTGCAGCAAGAGGGCCTGACGCTGCGCCTCCTGGGCGGCCTGGCGGTGAGGCTGCGCTGTCCCAGCGCCCGTCATCGCTCTCTCGCGCGCTCCTATGCCGATCTGGACTTTGTGGCGCCCAAGAAGCAGGCTCGTCCGTTACGGGTTGCTCTGGAGGCCAACGGCTATGTTGCTGACCGACGCTTTAACGCCCTGCACGGCGAGCGGCGTCTGCTCTTCTACGATCAGGTCCACCAGCGCCAGATCGATATTTTTCTCAGCGTCTTTGAGATGTGTCATAAGCTCGTGCTGGAGCCACGTCTCCAGTTGCATCCGTTGACGCTATCGCCAGCCGATCTCTTGCTGACGAAGCTGCAGATTGTGGAGCTGAATGCCAAAGATATTCAGGATCTGCTGGCGCTGCTGCTGGACTTCCCTCCCCAGGAGACGGCAGCCAATCCTGGCGAGCAGCTTGATATGCGCATCGTGACGCAGGTCTGCGCTCACGATTGGGGCTGGTACACGACCGTCACTGATAATCTGCAGCGCGTGGCCCAAGAGGCGGATCAGCTTTTGCAGGCCGAAGAAGCAGCCCGTGTCAGGCGGCACATTGAAGAGATGCTGCGCCTGCTGGATCAGGCCCCGAAGTCCAGCGCCTGGAAACTGCGGGCCCTGGTCGGGCGGCGTCTGCAGTGGTATGAGTTGCCGGAGGAGGTGCATCGCTAGTCTCCTCGCTTCTCTCTGGCGGTCTGCCTCCGCCTCGAACTGAGAAAAACACGTTCCTGTCAGCCCTGCACCTCAACCGATTGGAGGCAATAGGGGCTTCGAAGCCTCTATTGCCTCCTTGCTTTTTGGGGCTCCGAGCTGGAGGCCGATGCGCTGTCTCTCTTCAGAGATGAGCCGGGGCGGTGTTCTGCGAACCATGACCCTTCCGCAGCCGGGCTGCTGTCTGCTACACTTGAAGAAGCAGCGTGAGAAACAGGTGCCATCACTCTGGACAGGTGTCAAAGCCCTGCCTTTCCTGAGCCAGGCCAGAGCTGCGCTGAGGGCAGGACAGGATCAGGGGACCGGGCCGGTTCTCTGCTCTGTTCGGGGAGAAGGACGAGCGGCTGCTTTTGGGCAGGCGCCCGGCGCCTCTTCCTCTGGCCGTGGCGTCGGGCCTTGAACACCTGGTAACGCAGCGGCCCGTGTTGGCCTGACCGGGGGCGCCATCAATCTAACAAGCGAGGAGCAAGAAGCATGGAAGAAGCCACCAAGCATACCTATATCATCGACCCAGAGAATGCGGGCGAGTTAGCGCGCTTAATGCAACAGGACCGGCTGCTGACCGAGGGCATGGGGGGACTCTTTCCCGAGGGGCAGCAGTTGCCGGAAGGGGGGAGAGTGCTCGATCTGGCCTGTGGTCCTGGTGGCTGGGATCTGGAAGTGGCCTTTCACTATCCGCACGTCGAAGTCATCGGCATCGATATTAGCCAGCAAGTGATCGAGTATGCCCGGGCCCAGGCGCAATCGCGTGGACTGGAGAACGCCCACTTTCAGGTGATGAATGTGATGGAGCCATTAGCGTTCCCCGATAGCTCCTTTGACCTGATCAACGGACGCTTGCTATGTGGCTTCATGCTGCCGGAGGCCTGGCCCCGCTTGCTGAAAGAGTGCTTCCGCCTGCTCAAGCCTGGAGGGATCGTGCGCCTGACCGAAATGGAGTCCCCTTTGACCACCAGTCCGTCCTATGAGCACTTCTTCCATCTTGGCACCCAGGCCCTCAAGCTGGCCGGACAGAGCTTTTCGCCCGATGGGGGGCATGTCGGCATCACGCCGGTGTTGCCGCGGCTGGTGCGGCAGGCGGGCTTTGAGGAGGTGCGACTGCGAGCGAGCGTGATCGAGTGGTCGATGGGGACCGAGGGGCACTATCCCGTTTTCAAGGATGCCTTGCTCTTCCTGGAACTGGTGCAGCCGTTTCTGATCAAGATGGGGATGGGGACAAAGGAAGAGCTAGAGCGTCTCTATCAGCAGGCTGTAGCAGAGATGCAACAAGAGGACTTTTGTGCGCTCTGGAACCTGCTGACGGTCCGGGGACGCAAGCCCGGCACGACAGACGAAGCCGCGTTATAAGCATGAGTTCCGAAGCTGGCGGGGCGTGGTTGGCTCGGGCCAGGCTGGCTGCTTTGCTCTACTGATCAACCTGGCCCAGACTTGCTTAACCAGTTCTTTGGCAGCATGGCCGGGGCAATACCTCCGCAATAGGCAGCGAAGTGGTTTGTACTAGCCTCCTCCCTCTCTGTCCAAGAGCGAGCCGCCTGTGAAACAGGCCCATAGGAGGTCAAGCCTGATGGTATTTGATTGTTCTCCAAATGCCGAGTGGCATGCGAAACATCGACTGCCTCACCATCCAACTTTGGAGCAACGCATACAGTGACACATGGAGCATGCCTGCAGATGCCCCTGTCCTGCTCAGGATGAGGATCTCCTGGAGCTTCTTAATACGAATGCAATTAGACTGAGATACGTTTGTAAGTAAGGCGAAAAGGTAGCATCGTCGGCAAGGCAAATCAGAGGTAAGCTAACCTGGCAGCTGATGATACCGATGAGGCCAGTCTGCCAGGTTGCCCCTGATTGGTTCGCTTACTCTCGCTTATGAACTGAGAGAGAGGGGATATGTACATCCGCTTCCTGCGAATGACAGGCGCGATACCAACCATTGCCCTTTACCACGTCCTTCCCTACGTGGATCAGCTCCCCCCACACAAGCAGCTCCCGCAACTCTGCCAGGTCGCCGACGAAAGTCGCCTGCCCCACCAGACCGCCAATGGGAGTAGCGCGTCGCAAGCGACGTGAATAACTGGGCATATCCTGCCAGCGCATTGTATGCCCCTCACAGCGCACCGCCGCCGCCAGCGCTAGCAGGTGTTCTCGCTGCTCTGCCAGGGCGCGCGCCTCTTCGGCAGCGCCGTAGGCCAGTCCCAGTTGCTCCAGGCGCTCAAGCAGTCGCTGCACGAGGGTAGCGAAATCCGGCTCCTTGCAGAGCGCGCCATGCCGTACCAGGCGCAGGGGGGTCAAGAAAGTCAGCGTCACCCGTTGCTCCGGCAGCGTCAGCGCGCGCTGGCGCACATCCTCCGCCTGCACTGCCAGCGTCGGCGTTCTGACCTGCTGGGCCCCAGCCCGATAGAGTTGCTGCCGCTCCCCGCTAAAAGGATGATAGGCCTCGATCCTCTCGATGCGTAGCTCGCCGCGCCGGGGAGGCGAGCCGTTCTCTGGCAAAGGGCGCCCCAGGCCCTGGCGCTCCAGTTCCTGGCTGCTGAGCATAACATAGGGCAGCAGCTCCACGCGTCGGCCAATGAGCGTCATTCCAAACACGAGTCGCTCGCCTGGCTCGTAGCGCCGCCCGCCCTCTAACGGCGGCTCCAGCACATAGGGGCGAGGAATATCACGCCCCCAGGGCTGCCCGTTCAGGCGCTGCAGCGTTGGCGCTTGCGGGTCATCCGCTGGCGCTAACAGCGCACTGACAGGGCAGACCTGCAACAGAGGACATTCCAGGCAGGTGCGCGCCTGCTTGTTCGTACAAAAGCGATGCCAGATCGCTGAAAAAAGCGCGCCGCGCAGCGCCGTTCCTGGAGAAGCGTCCAGCTCTAAAGGCGTCTCAACGCGCATGGTCCACAGCAAGTGATAGGTTGTTAGCATAAGCCTCCCTTCCATGTGAGTAAGGTCATGTCCATAAGTGGAGCCTCTTCCCTTCCCTGGCCAGGACGGGGGACGGCGCGGCACGCAAGCTGCGTGGCTGGTCATCTCCCCTCGTATCACGGAGGTGGCAAGCGCCGGTACCAGCTATAGGAGTGGGAAGAACGCCAGCGCTGATAAGGGAGCACTACATGACGGAGCACGCGGTCCCGGTTCAGCACAATACGCTCGTTCGTATAGATGTTGGCCTGAGCGAAGGTCAGCTTCGGCCCGCAGTCATCGAGCACCTGCAGCGTCCCCTGCATAGGAAACGCCTCCTGCCGTGAGGCGGTCAGCAGCAGAAAGCTGCCAGCGGGCAGCTCCGCACTTTGCGCAGGAGGCTGCAGGATCTGGATGAAGCCGCCGCGCTTGCCCAGGTAGTTGAGACCGACCAGCAGCTCCGGCAGCACTGCCGCCAGAGGACTCCCTTCAGCTACCTCGCAGGCCAGACGCAGGCTTCCATAGTAGCTAATGTACTCACGATAAGCGATTGTCGGCTGAAAAGGATACTCTTTTTCTAGACGTGCGCGAGCGGCCTTTTCGGGATTGCTCTTGTCCTTCAGCTCGCGGCGGATCTTGCTGAAGCCCTTGATGACGACCGCCTGTTCCGGTGGTTCCAGGGCGATAGGCAGGTCGCGCAGAGCGGGGAAGAGGCGTTCCCCCTCTGCCAGACCGCGAGTGCGGATCAGGGTGCTAAGCAAGGCCATCTTGATAGCGAAAGGGGTCGGCACCAGCAGCGTCTGACCACCCGAGGATGTAGCGCTGGCCGGTCGCAGCGAGAAGAAAGAGACCGGCAAGTAGTGCGCGACGATCCACATTGGTCGTCTGCCTCCTTTCTGTGTGATCTGCCAACCGACCAATCGACCCCTAGGCCGACGCCGCCTCGGGGGTAATGCTATCGATCAGCGAGCGCATCTGCTGCGAGAACTCGGCCAGCGTATCGAAGGTCTGCAGGCGCACGTGCTGGGGACCAGTGCCGTTCAGGGCACGAACAATGGCCTCTGCCTGCTCGCGGTAGGCCTGCGGCTCATCGCTGCCACCCAGCAGCGGACTGACCAGCGGCGCCGGCGTCGCGGTGTCGCTGGTGCTGATGAAGCCTTCCAGGGCCAGCAGGTGAGGGAGCTGGGTCGAGCGCATGGCGCCGTTGAACTCCAGGAAGCTGTAGAGCAGGCTTTCAAGCAGGACGCGGGTGCGGCGCTGGCGCTCTTCGGCACTGATGGCGTATCTCTGCGCGATATCGTTGTAGCCTACCCGGCTCAGCTCGACGTGGCAGACCACGGCGTAGACGCCGCTGGAAGCCGGGCGATGGAAAATGCTTTGTCCAAGGTTGGCCCCTTTGTGTTCGTTGCTCTCCTCCTTGCGCGCCGCGCCCGGACCGCGCTCCAGGGCGTACTTGACGTGGAAGTAGCTATCGGTCCGTACGCGCTCAGGCAGGGCCACAACCCAGCCGAATTCACAGACCGACTTGCGCGGGACCGAACGCCCGCCTTCAGTCACCAGAATCCCACCAACGTCGTCCATGGCGCAGCGCTGCAGCAGGCCATCGATGAGGGCTGCGCCGGTATCGCCAGCTCCCTTAATAAAGTCGCTGTCGGCATTGATGCGGTTGGCATCGAACTGCTGACAGCCAGCGCAGAGGCTCAGGCCCTCCTCACGTGCGCGGCGATAGAAGTGCTCCATAAGGACATGCTTGAGCATGTCGCCAGAGATGGCATTGACGGTGTGCAGCAGACCGTCGTCGCCGACGATATCGACCATGCGCGTCTGAATCTGGTTCCCCTCGCCGCCTTCGTTGTTGAGGCTGTGCATGTTCAGGGTCATGCGCGCAGCGATGGACAGAGAGACCGCTGTGTTTGCCATAGTGCGATTACCTGCCTTTCTTTATGATGATCGTTATGGGTGCGATTATTCTTGTTGGAAGTGAACGATGAATCAGACCTGTGCGCTTTGAGCGGCAGCCGCCTCTGTATCCTCCTCGCTCTGGCTGCTTTCCGCGGCCTTGCCCCAGCGGGCGTAGCCATAAGAGAGCAGCATCGAGGCCACCAGCTCGCAGGGATACTGGTCGAAGAGGGTCGTAAACTCGTCGATGTCGCTGGTCGTGACGGGGTAGCGCAGATGATGCTGGCTGTAGTCCTCTGAACGCAAGGCGCGTCCCAGCTTCTGCGCCACCTTCTCCTCTTCGCGCGCGGTCTCGGCGTTGTAATGCAGCAGAAACTCGCTGAGGGCTTGCATGAATTCGTCGCGACGATGGATCTTGCGCAGCAGCTCCTGCCCCAGTCCGTAGCGCACCTCGTAGGGATAGTTGTTATCCTGGAAGCGGCGGCGCTGGGCGTTGACCGTTGCCTCGCGGATGGCCGAGGCGATGCGCTGGAAGCCTTTGTTCTGAAGGATGGGGGTCAGTTTCAGGTCCTGGGTTCCTTTTTTCGTTTCCATTGCAGCACTCTCCAGTAATACAAGTTTGTCCAAGCCCTGGCTGGCAAACTGCTTGAGCCAGCGCTTCTCGTTTTTCTCGCGTTCCCGCTGACGGAAGAGGTAAGGGCCATAGCTGGCGGCGAAGCGCCAGAAGCGGCGCAGATCGTGACTGGAGAGAAAGTCGCGGTAGATGCGCAGCAGCTCTAGCTCTTCGCTGCCTTCTTTCCCCTGTGGTCCCTCGATGCGGTTGATGATGGCGATGTGCTCCTCCAGCAGCTCATCGATCTGCGTGGCCTCGGCGACGGAGCGCGGTCGCGGCGGCAGCCACGAAGGCAGATTGATAGTCGAGACGTTCATCACCGCGTGGGCGCTGCCCATGTCCTTGTAGAAAGCCACGTCAAGCCCGTGGGTGATACTGACCAGGGGAGGAAGCTCGTCCGGGTCAAGGTTCTGGCTGCTCGCCAGCTCGTTGCGCCGGTGGTTCACAAGAACCTGTGCCAGGCGCAGGGCGGCCAGGATATCCTGTTTGATGGCCGTGCTGGACCAGCAGATCTCGCGAAACTTCTGCATAATGGTCCTGAGCGTCTCCAGCTCGACCTTTTCGGGCAGCACCACGAAGGTCTTGCGGTCCTTGCTGCCGCTGAGCATATAGGGTGCGGCGCCCAGCATGAAGCCGCGGAACTTGACCAGCTCCAGCAGCCAGAAGCTTTCCAGGCCGCCGACCGCCAGACGGTTGCTTTTGGGAGCATTAGCCCCCTTACCGCTGGTGGGGTTGAGCAGTTGCACGGCAGTGGCCTGTGTCTTGCCACTGAGGCCCTGCTCCTTGGCCCACTTCTCCCAGGTGCGTTGCGCCTGCTCGACCTCGTTGAGCGGCTCGGAGAAAAGGCGGAAGAGCAGACGCATGGCAAACCATTGCTGCTCGGCGCTCAGGCTCTCCCAACGCAGCACCAGCTCATTGAAGGTGTCGGCGACCTTCATAACGTTGATGGCCTTGTAGTGCTCCAGCTCAGGGCTGGGGCCGTTGCTCAGGAGCTGCTGCAGCTCTGGAGAAGGGTTGAGGCGCGCTTTTGGCGACCGCTTCTCGGGCGGCAGTTTGGCGAGCTGTGCCTGTAGCTGACGCTGTTTCTCTTGCTCGGCCTCGTAGTCGAAGATTTCGACCTCGCTGAATGTGCGCCCCTTTTTCGCCTGCCGCTCCTGCTGTTTGGCGGTGCTTAGGGGGCGCAGCAGGGGGAGGCGGTTACCGCTCGCCAGGTCGCTTTCTTCCACGGGAGGGAGCTGGATCAGAAAGCTCTGGCCGGCGTCGTAGATCTCCGCAGACTGCTCCGGACGGCCCAGGCGCGCCAGGCCGAGCCGCATGAGATCGGCTACGCCCAGGGCGAGCAGGGTATCGGCGAATGTCCCGCTCGCTTTGTTGACATAGAGCGTTGTCATACTCTGTCCTCTGTGAGGAGATTTTGCTCTATTTATAAAACGAACAAATCATAAATGATAACTTGCCAGGCATTTGGTACATTATCTGGCGCATGACCTGGACCTCTCCTCTCGTCTCCTCTTTCTGGAGCGAGTATCGCGAACCTGTCAGGAAACTGGCAAGCTTGCCTTGCTAACGATAAGCGTCGGCGCGCTGGTCGGCCAGACGCAAAGCCCGTGTCATGACAAAGGCCAGCCAGGTTTCGTACTGGGGTGTCTGCAGGTCCAGTGCGGGCTGACTGAACTTCCCCGACCTGACATTCTCGGGGAAGAGATCTCCTTGCTGGCACTCTGGCAGGATCAACTGCAGGTTCGTGGGCCGGGGCGAGGTCTCGCGCTGTACCAGGGCTAAGGCTCGCCGCACCGCCTCTAAGGCTCCTGGCGCCAGCCTGCTCGCACCATATTCGTGAGCCCCTGTGGTATGATGACGGGCAATGGCGTAGCAGGTAGCCCGCACCACGGGCGCCGTGGGACTTGCCGGCGTTGTTGCGCCCAGGCAGTCCACGATGAAGCGGCGCGCCAGGGCCACGCTCTCACAGGCGTGGTTAGGACGGCGTTCTGCTAGCTCTTGCTCCCACTGTCGCTCTTCGCGGGCCCGCACGTCATAGGTCGTCTTGGCAAAGAGATAATCGGCTGCCGGTTCCTGATAGTGCAGGCCCTTCTTCTCGTGATAGAGGCGCTCCCAGGCGCGGGCCCAACGCTGCCAGCCCTCAGCGAGCTTACCCAGATCGTGCAGGGCCAGCGCTAACTGAATGGCCTGATCAATTGTGCCCGCTGCCAATCCCATCCGTTCCTCCAGGCGACGCAGCGCATAGGTCAGCTCATGGTAGAGGCCGTAGTGATAGGCGTCGGCCAGTCCCCCAATGTGCTCCTCGTAGCGCTGGCGTGAGACCGTCTGGCTGACTGCACCCAAGCGCCGCCGTTCCAGCGGACGGCTCTGGTAGCGCGTACCCTCAAGACGCTGCTGCCAGCGCGCGGTCAGCGGCAGACGTCCGTCGCGGAAGACCAGGCCCAGATCGCGATCGTAGGTCACCAGGGCCTGCGGCAAAGCCAGCACCAGGGCACTACTGATCTGGGCCGGGTTGGTCACCGGCTCCCACGTATACAGTGGCTCGCGCCGGCTATCGTCCTCGCCCTGGGCCGCTCTCCCGCTCCCGGTATCCATGAGCACCGCTTGTTTGCACACCCAATCGAGGCCCAGCGCCGCGGCCCGCTCCTGTAGGGCCTGCCAGTGCCGTCCCTGCAGCAGACTGGGACGCAGTGTGAAAAGCTGCCATTGCCAGGGCGCTGTGACGATCTCCTCTTCGGGCGCATCGTGCACCAGCAGCGCCACTTGCAGATCATCGCGAATCAGCGTAGAGCGCACACTTGGATCGGGCTTCCTCAAGCTGGTCACCATCTTCTCAAGCAGATGGGGCCGTTGCTCCTCATAGCGTGCCAGCAACTGGAGATCGCTCTCACAATGGACCGTATCAAGCAGGCGACGCTCCTCCTGAAACCGCACTACCTGGCCATCGTACTCGGCCAGGGCCTCCCACGTGCGTTGACAGGGTTCCGGCTCGTAGGGCAGTGTCTGCGCCTGGCCCTGATCATCGACGGGAAGCGAGTAGACAAAGACCTGCCCCTGCTGGTGAGGGAAGCGCGCGCAGCGTCCAGCGCGCTGGATCAGGCTATTGGCCGGCGACAGCTCGCTGTGCAGTGTCTCAACCGAGATATCAAGGCCCACCTCGACCACCTGCGTCGCCACCACAATCACATTCTCGCCCTGATAGCGCCCGCTCTTCTGATCCCAGGCGGCGGGACCAAGCCAGCCCTGCAGTTTCTCGCTTTGACGACGCCGATCCTCGTCACTAAAGCGGCTATGCAGCAGTTGCAGACGGATCTCAAGGCCGCGCGCTTGAATCAGCTCATCGAGCTGCAGATACAGCTCCTGGGCGCGCTCAACACGGTTACAGACCACCAGAGAGCAGCGCTGGTGACGCTCAAGTACCTGCTCAGCGCTCAACGGCTCCGCCACGCGCCGAAAGACGCGCTGACGTCCCCTGGCCAGGGCGGCCAGCTCCTCATCGCTCGCCTCAATCACCTCAGCGTCGATCATCTGCGCCAGTTGCTCCACCAGCGGTCTGGAGAGCGTCGCGCTCATGAAGATAAAGCGCGTCAGATCCTTGAGCTGGCGCAGCAACTCGATCGTCGTGGTCAAGGCGCCAAAGCAGCTCTGGCCTTGCCGATTCAGCGGATACAGATGCGGCTCATCCAGAATCAGGTAGGCGCTGGCGAGCAGGCCAACATTGATATTGGCGCGTGCCCCATCGACGCTATAGGGCACACCGAGAGCGCTGGCCAGCAACTGATCGATGGTGCAGGCCGTGATCAAAGACTCGAACTGGGGATCATCTGGCGACTCGCCTGTTTGCAGGCTGAGCAGTGGGCGCCCGAACTGAGCGTAGCGCTGGCGCAGCGGCTCGATCAAAGGCGGATTCAGCTCCTCCAGCAATTGGTGACAGGTCCTGGTGAACTGAGTTGCCAGCACCCGCATTGGCGTGACGTACACGGCCTTCCCGGGCAGCGTCCCATCGTTGAAGGCGCAGCTTTGCAGGAAGGGCAGCAGTGCAGCCAGCGTCTTCCCGCCGCCCGTCGGAATGACCAGAATCACATTGCGGCCCTGGGCCAGCACCTGTAGCACGCGCTCCTGATAGGGATAGAGAGTCTTCATAAGGGAAACCGTCACCCCTTTCTTTCCTTTCCTTTCCTTCACCTAAGCCTCTTCTGTTTGGACGCGATGGCGAAACAGATCCGGGTTGAGCCTGCCTGGCTCATGAGTGGAGAGAGGACCAGGCTGCAAACCATAGTTCTGACTGGCCCGTTGGACGTGGCTGATGACCCGCCGGCGCAGCTCTTCCGGCTCCAACACCACACAGTCGGCTCCCCAACCGCGAACCCAGGGTTCAATCTCGACCAGATCACCGATCAGGGCCGTCCACTCGCAGCCGTCGCGCGTCAGGCGAATCTCCTGCGACGGATGCCAGCGCGTCTCACGCACCCGCTTCACAACCTGGCTGCTGAAGTGCAGACGCACCCTGACCGGTTCCTCATCGCCATACATCACGCCCCAGGCCCGTTGTAGCAATTCCTCGGCCTTAAAGGAGGGATCAGGGACAAATGACTCATTAATCAGCTCCGCATGCTGGATGCGCTCCAGCTTCAAAGTACGCAAGGCCAGCACAGCGTGACTGTAGCCGAGCACATAGATGGTCCGCCCAATAGCCGATGGTTCCAGCAGATAGGGATCGAAAAGCGTCTCAAAACGGCTCTTGCGCGGCGGCTCGTAGATCAGGCGAACGCGCCGGTGCTGGACCCAGCCACAGGCCAGCGCTAGAAAAATGGCCGAAAAATCCTCCCTTTCGCTATCTTCCGTGAGCAGCAGCGCTGCAATCGTCTCCTGCTGCTCGCGCACGGGAGTGGGTAGCGCCTCCACCAACTTATGCAGGGCCATCGTCAGATGCCAGTTACGCTCATCGCGCGTCTGGGCCAGGAGGCGGCCAGCCAGATAGAGGCCCACCGCCTCGGGATAGCTCAGGGAGAGCTGCAACCTGGGGATGACCGCCCCTTCTGGCAAAAACCAGTAGAGGCCCTCTTTCGTAAGAGGCAGCAGGCCAGTCACCTGCAGCTCATTCAGGTACTTGTTTGCCGTATCCTCATTGATGCCCAGCCGCTCAGCGATCTCGCGGGTGCGCCAACGCCGCTGCACCTGACTCTCGAACAGGTGAATGATCGTCTGCAGGCGATGGACCCGCTTCATAGTCTCGATATTCAAGGCGGCATCTCCTTTCCCTTGGTGCTCTTGCTTGTTTTGGCCTAGCCTGGAAGAGGAGCTGGGCCAGGGGCCTGCCGCTGCGCTGGGATAGCAGTCGGCCTGCTGCTCTGGGGAGAGTATAGCCAGGCGATTCCGCTAAATCGTCGGAATCCCGGTCTCTTCTCTCGGACGGGCCCCCTTGCCTTAGCTTTCTACTCTCCTGTTCCCCTCCCCCTTCACTCACACCACGTCGTTGCAGAAGCGTCGGAACTCGCACAGCGGGCAGCGCCGCTGCTGAGCCGTAGGCCCTGGCAGGCTCTCTGTCTGCAGGCTCTGACGGATCGCCGCCACTGTTGTCTCAACACGGCGACGCAGCGCGCGTGTCAGCGGCACCGGTTCGGCCTGGCGCAGAGGGAGGCTATATAAGAACGCTCCCCTGATAGGGAGACCTAGCTCTTCCTCGACCATCAAGGCATAGGCGGCTAGCTGGAGCATAAAGTGGGCCTGGCTCTGGCGCTCCGAATCCTTATACTCGACAATGGTCGCCTCGCGCAGCGGGGCAGCCAGCGATGGTGACACAATCAACAGATCAACACGCCCCTTGAGACCCAGCCGTCTGGAGATCAGCGGCTGATGAAAGAGCCGCTCACCTTCAGCGAGGCCGTAGCGGCGCAGGCTACGGCGAACCTCGTGGAGCGGGGCCTCTGCGCGATGACTCTCCTTGCCGGCCTGCATAGCCAGGGTCAAGGGGCGAATGGTTGGCCAGGTATAGCGATAGTAAATCAGGCGAGGACAGCAGGCATACTGTTTCAGATCGGTCACATCCAGCCACCACGTTTCTATCTCTTCCTCAAGAAGATGCAGACTCCTCTCTTCCATCACTTACCTCCTTCTGCACTCGTTGTGACCCGTCTTCCACTGGCGTCGGCTCAGCGCGGATAATCACCCGGCGGCTGGCCCAGGCTCGTTCATCAAGAGCAAAGAGCTGGATATTCGCCCCATGCCGTCCCAGGCGCTGGCGCATCTTGAGAAACAGCTCACGTTGCTGGCTGGGAGATAGCTCCCCGATAAAAGCGCTCTGCTGCAGACGCTCCAGGCCATAGTCGAGGCAGGCATCGGCGATCTTCGTGCGCGTGCCATCGTGAGAAATGTCGTAAATGACCAGTGTGCGCATGAAAGAATCTCCCCTTCTCTTCTCCACTGACTACCAACCGGCGACAAAGGGCGTATAGGTCTCGCGATCGCCGCGCAAAAAGGAGGCCAAATGACGGGCCTGCTGCTGTAGAATCAAGCGAAGAGCCTGGCGCTTCCCTTCATACAGCTCGCTGCTCCCGCTCAGGCGCTCCAATACCTTCTCGGCCACCTTACGACGTGTCTCTGCAGTCAGCAACCCCTCGCTATCCTGCTCCAGCGGCACGCGCCGATTAAGCAAACCGACCAGCGTTCGATCAACTGTACACTGACGGAACTCCTCGATCAAATCAAGAACCAGGCTGGGTTTGCCGGGACGGTCGGCATGGAGAAAGCCCGCGTAGGGATCAAGCCCCGCCAAGAGGATGGCCTGTTCAACTTGAGCATAAAGCACGCCGTAGCCGTAGTTGAGGAGGGCATTGAAAAGATCAGTGGCTCCCCGTGTCTGACGCCCGGGCCAATCGATCTGCTCAGGCAGAACATACCTGACGCCCGCCCAGTAGTGCTGAGCGGCCCGGCCTTCCAATGAGAGCAAAGAGGGGCGCAACTCTTCAACTCCCTGTCGATTGATGGTTAACCCGTCCATTTCCCCAAGCAGGTCCTGGATAGCTTGCACCGACTGGTGCAGCTTCTGGCAGAGCTGAGGCTGCTCATCTTTGCGGCTCCGCATGAAGTAGCGCAGCAGATGAATCTGATTCGCCAGTTTGCCGCGGGTGAAAGCCAGGGCAAGCTCGCAGCCCTTAGCGGAACTGAAAGCCAGCAGTTGTGCGCGCCTGGTGAGCACCGTACCTGTCAGCCCGGCGGCGTAGAGTGAGGCTCTCACCATGCCATTTTTCTCCAGGAAATGGAGGGCGATCCCTTCCTCGCTGCAGAGCTTCACCACATCGCTGGAGATCCCAACGCCTGTATCGATAACAAGAATTTGATTGAGATGGATCAGTGGTACTTCCTCCACGACCTGCGAATCCCGGACCAGGCGAATTCTTCCTTGATGTTTACTAATAAAAATGCCTTTCCCTTCCACAATCAGATTCATAGTTTCCCTATTCGTCAGACGATAGCCATTAGCATTTTTATCGGAATCATCTGGTGATTATACTGCAGCTACCAGGCTGAAACAGCCTGAGTAGCTGCGTGCTCATGTCTACAAGAGTAGCGAGAGGATTCCGCTAAAGCATCGGAATCAGCGGCAGTACTCTAAAAGAGGAGAGAAACAAAAGGAAGAGTACTGGCACCTCTTGCCAGCACTCTTCCTCTCTCTACTAGCTCTGGCAGCACCAGGGCCTGGAGGAGCCTGATCTAATGAACTGACACGGGCGAAGAAGCCAACTGATCCGCGCTCACTGCCTGAGTGCCTGGCGAGTGACCGGGACGAGCAGCGGGAAGGTCAGCGTCTTGCCTACCGCTCACAGCCGATCGAGCGGCAGGCTCCTCATTCGTCTTCTCCAGCCAGCCAGGCGCCTGGCCCTCCCTCGGTGGCTTTTGCCGCCAGGCGGATACTCAGCTCTTGTGCCTCAACCTGCTCCCGCAGCGTCACCAGCAGGCGGTCCTGCTCCTGGTCATAGGACCACTCGACCTGGCTGGCGGAGTCGCCGTTTCCGCTACTCTGCTCGACACTCCAGGGAGCGCGCTCAAGGGCGCGCAGCTCCAACACGATACGCTGGCGCTCTGGCACAAAGCGGCCCTCGCGGGTGCCAATGAACACCCGGATCTCATCGCCTTCGACCTCGCAAATGATGCGCCGGCGAGCGTACTCCCCCTGCAAGTAGCCGTAGCCATCGCCGGCGTCCTCGTAGAGACTACTTTCGCCGCTCCCTTCGGCTGGGTAAAGCAGCAGCGTCAGCGGATCAGGCGCTCGCTCTCCCACATAGTTCATCTCGGGCCAAAGTGGCACCGCTGTATTGGCCCGCACATAGAGCGCCGGCTGCCCGAGCGGGGCATAGGCTATCACATGGGTCGGACCGCTGAAGCGCTGACCGCTCCAGAAATGGAACCAGGTGCCAGCGGGCAGATAGACATGGCGGTGACTGACAGCCGGACGTGTGACAGGCGCGATGAGCAGCGCAGGGCCGCAGAGCGCCTCATCATCGTAAGCCCAGGCAGCGGGATCTGCCGGCGCCATCCAGAAAAGCGGGCGCAGCACTGGCGCGCCAGTGCGGTGACACTCCTCGAACAGCGTATACAGGTAGGGGAGCAGGCGCTGCCGCAGCTTGAGCATGGCGCGACAGACCGACTCATACGGCTCGCCAAACACCCACGGCTCTTGACGGCGAGTCTGCTTCTCCGAGTGGTTGCGGCAGAAAGCCTGAAAAATGCCGAACTCCGTCCAGCGAGCCAGCAGCTCACCACTGCAATCGCCGTAGAAGCCACCAATATCGCTGCCACACCAGCTCACGCCCGAGAGGCCCAGATTAAGCAACTGTGGCACGCTCTGGGCCAGGTCCTCCCATGTTGACGCATTGTCGCCGGTCCAAAGCAAGGCCTGGCGCTGGATGCCAGCGTAGCCGGCGCGCGAAATCACAAACGGACGCTCATCCGGGCGCAGGCGCTGCAGCCCCTCGCGCGTCGCCTGAACCAATAACGAGCCATAGGCATTGTGAATCTCGGCATGCAGACGCGGTCGCCCTCCCCCGGGATGGATCGTCTCAGGCGGCAGCGTCCCATGAACCGGAATAAAGACGGCTGGCTCGTTCATATCGGTCCAAATGCCGGCCACACCGGCCTCCAGCAGTGGGCGATGCTGCTCGCCCCACCAGGCGCGTGCCTCCGGATTCGTCACATCGGGAAAGACACAGAGGCCCGGCCAGACCGCATTCTGATAATCCTGATAATCAGGAGTCTTACAGTACAGATCACGCCGCTTCCCATCTGTGTAGACCGCGTAGCCCTCATCGACCTTGATGCCAGCATCGACAATACTCACCACATGGAAGCCTTGAGCGCGCAGCTCGGCGAAGAGACCAGCGGGATCAGGGAAGCGTTCCCGGTCCCAGGTAAAGACACGGTAGCCATCGAGGGCATCGATATCCAGATAGAGCGTATCGCAAGGGATATCGCGCGCGCGGAAGGTCGCTGCCACCTCGCGCAGCTCCTCCGCTGAAGCATAGCTAAAGCGGCTCTGACCGTTGCCGAGCGACCAGAGCGGGGGCAGAGGCGTGTGCCCGGTTAGCTCGGTATAGCGTGCCAGCACCGCCTGGGGTGTCGGGCCACAAAACACATAATAGATCAGATCACCGGTACTTGTGCCGAACCAGGAGCGTCCCGGGTCCTCGTGAGCCAGATCGAAGGCCACCCGCCCAGGGTTATCCAGAAACAGCCCCCAGGCCAGACCGTTGGCCAACACCAGCGTAAAGGGGATGGAGACGTACAGATTATTTTGGAAGACGCTGCGTCCGGGCGGCGGATCGGTATTCCAGAAGAGCCGGTAGCTCCCCGTCTGATCGAGACCGCCGGTGCGCTCGCCGCAACCGAAGTAGTGCTCCTCGGGCCAATGCTGCTTGTAGACACGCAGCGGCAGGCCCAGCGTCCCCGCTACATTGGCCAGCGGCACAGACGCCTCCTCGGCGGGCCGGGCAAACCAGCCCATCCCTAACTCAGGATCATCGGCGGCAAAGACCCGCCCACTCGGATCAGAAAAACTGATGCGCAAGGGATCAAGAGAGAGGTGGGCCGTCGCGAACGGGGTGGCCATGCTCAGCTGCCCCGCTGCCGGCTCCGTGATTATCACCGGGCCGGCCTGCCAAGACTGTTCTACCACAGCCGGCGACTCATAGCGGCGGGGACGACCATCCAGAAAAAGGCCAACCCGGAAGAGGTCCGGCGCGAGTGCCGTCACCTCGACCGTGGCCGGGCCACTGCGCAGGCAAAGGCTGGCCGTGGCCCGCTCGCAGACCTGAGCCTGGCCCAGCGCCTGATAGCCTTCTGGGCCGTGTGGGCCGCGTGGATCACCCGGACCATGTGACCAGGTGGCAACGGGGTGAGCATTGGTGGCTCCTGGCTGTGCCCTCTCCATGAAGCTCGGTTCCTTTCCACTCTAGTTGCTTGTTTTTATCAGTTGATCGCTGCTCATCGGTTCGCTGAGAAACGAACAAAGAAGCGCTGTTGAACTGGGCCGAGCCGGCCTGTGAAAACCTGACCCCTCCGGAGGCGGAGCGAGTGCTCCGCGCTCCGAGCGGGGTCTTACCTATCCAGCAACTAGCGTCCTTGCTCGTCTGCCTATCCACTCACCTGTGAAGGAAAGCGGTACTGCATCCCGGTCAGGCAGATCATGCCTGATAGACCTCGATGCCGTTGATGAAAGGATTATCGGCGCTTCCTTGAGTAAAGGAAATCACGATCTGGCCGCTGCTGTTAGCCTGAACCGTAAATTGGCGCTGCAGAGCGGTCTTATAGCCCGCTGTCGCATAGACATCGAAATTACTCAGCACTGCCTGCCCATTGATCACCACGTTGAAGACGCGCTTGCCAGCGGCCTGGAAAGTCAACTCAGCCCAATCCAGCTTCACCGTATAGCGGGCCCCAGCAAACAGCCCAGTGATTGTGTACGTAAAGGAGCTATTCCAGCGGCAGGACTGCCAGACCGCCTGTGGGGCGGGATTGCTCACCCCGCTGGTATTGATGGCTGTCGAGGTATCGCTATACTGATTCCCCTGATTGTAGCCCGTATCGGCCACAAAATTGCCTGCAGTTGAACCACCGGCATTGATGGCGGTGATCAGTGTTCCTGTCGGGGGCGGTGTCGGCGTGCTGGTTGGCTTCCAGATCTCGATGCCATTAATGAAAGGATTGTCGGCCTTGGCTGTCCCCTGAGTGAAAGCAATGACGATCTGGCCGCTGCTATTGGCGGCCACATTAAACTGGCGCTGTACGGCAGTCTTATAGCCTGCCGTGGCATAGACGTCAAAGTTAATCAGGGCTGGGCTCCCGTTGATCGTCACATTGAAGACGCGCTGGCCGGCGGCCTGGAAAGTCAACTCGGCCCAATCCAGCTTCACCACATAGACCGTCCCTGCCGTCAGGCCGGGGATGGTATACGTAAAGGAGCTATTCCAGCGGCAGGACTGCCAGACCGCCTGTGGGGCGGGATTGCTCACCCCGCTGGTATTGATGGCCGTCGAGGTATCGCTATACTGATTCCCCTGATTGTAGTCCGTATCGGCCACAAAATTGCCAGCCGCACCGCCGCCGGCATTGATCGCCAGAACCAGCGTCCCCGAAGGGGCGGGCGTTGGGGTCGGCGTGGCCGTGCTCGTTGGCGTCACCGTCACCGTTGGGGTCGGCGTGGCCGTGCCGCCCGACGGCTGCCAGATCTCAATGCCGCTGATAAAGGGATTATCGGCCCCGCCCTGCGTAAAGGCGATCACAATCTGGCCACTGCCGTTGGCCGTCACCGCAAACTGCTTCTGCAGGGCCGTCTTGTAGCCTGCCGTGGCGTAGACGTCGAAACGGCTCAGCACCGTCGTCCCATTGATTGCCACATTGAAGAGGCGCTGACCGGCAGCCGTCCAGGTCAATTCTGCCCAATCGAGCGCCACCGTGTAGGTAGTGCCTGCGCGCAGGCCGCCGATTGTGTACGTAAAGGAGCTATTCCAGCGGCAGGACTGCCAGACCGCCTGCGGGATAGCCTCAGCCACACGGCTGGTGTTGATCGTCGTCGAGGTATCGCTATACTGATTCCCCTGGTCATAATTGGTATCAGCAACAAAGTTGCCCGCCGCGCTGCCGCCAGCATTAATAGCCAGGACCAAGGTCCCCGTCGGTGCCGGCTGCGGCGTCGGGGTTGGCGAAGGAGTTGGCGTCGGCAACGGAGCCGTTGGCGAAGGCGCCGGCGTTGGGGTCCCTGTGGGGAAGCCGCAGACCTGTGAGCTGGGACTCCAGCCGGAGTTACCGCTGCCCAGAGTAATATTCCAGGAGCCGCTGCTCTCGCAGCTCTGGATACTGGCCACCGTCAACCCGCTGGCCGTCACATTGCTTGCCGAGCCGGTCACCTGGCTCACCTTATTCGAAAAAGCAAATTCGGCGCCGCTGATGTTCACCCCATTCATATTGATCGTACTGATGGGGTTCCCACCATCGAACGAAATCGCCATGTACTGGCTGTTATCGATCTCCACATTCGAGACCGTAAACGTCGCATTCATCGCCCCGCTATCGGCCCAGAACATCAGTGCGCCAAACTGCTGGATGCCCTGATCGCCGATGCCCGCCGTCTGCCGGATCGTATCATTGCTCACCGTCGTCGTCCCGGCGAAAGGCGCGGTAGCGTTGCCAAAGTCCTCATAGTCGATCATGATGCCGCCGCCGCGATACTGCGAGCCGGTCACCAGATCGTTCGTCACGCTATTGCCATTGCCCCCGTAGATCGCGATCCCGTTGGCCAGATACGGCGACTGCACCGTATCGTGGTCAAAGGTATTGTTACTATCACCGGTCGCCGGCACATTATCGGTAGCCGACCACATCGCCAGACCATCGTCGCCGGTGCCGCGGATGATGGTCTGCGTCACGCTGGAGTTGGTCACGTTGCGATGGAAATTGATGCCGTCGGCCAGCACGCTATCGATGCGGCAGCCGGTGATCTTCAGGCCGCTGAAGGGACCATCGAACCACATCCCCACCTTGGTGTGTTCGATCCAGATGTTCGAAATCGTCGAATTGTTCAGGGAGCCGCCGATACCGTTATCCTGGAGGCAGTCGATGCGATTCGTAATCTGCCCCTCGATCGCAAAATTCGACAGCGTCACATTGGAGCTGGTCTGACCATCGTAGGCATCGTAGCCATAGACACCAACGCCAGTGCCGTTGCTCCCAACGGGAGCGCCTGTCAGCACGGTATACCAGGGGCCAGCCCCGGTCATCGTCACGTTGTTGACCAGGATATGGCTGGTCACCAGAAATGTCCCCTTGGGCAGCCAGACCGTCTTGCCCTGGGCCGAGGCGTCATTGACAGCTTGCTGGATAGCACTCGTGGCATCGACCTTGCCCGTAGGATCGGCATTATATGGGGGATCGGTCACCGAGATTGAGCCGGCGGGCTGCGTCAGCGGGGCTGGCACCTGCTCGAAATCGGCCACATCGATGGCGTACCAGGGAGCCGTATTATCGGGGTCGACCTGCAACTTCACCGTTGTACCGGCGCTCATCTGCGGCAGCAGGACATGCACCTCATCAAACTGGTGATGCGGTGTGCCGCCGGGTGTATCGCTCCAGTCGTTGGCGTTGCAATTCGAAAAATTCGGCTGCCCGTAGAGCCAGCTATATTTCGACGTCAGTTGCAGCTCCTGAGACTGCTTCACCCCGTTGATGTAGATGCTCAGCGTCGCCGCAATCCCGCCGCCGCTGGCTGAATCGGGGATACTGTAGCGCAGATTCAGGGCATTGGCGGGCTGTGTCAGCGTGAACTGCACATACTGCCCACCTGTCAAGAGTACTGCCTGACGATCCACCGCATCGGAGGCCAGGCTGCCGAGGGTAAAATCGGGGCCGAGAATACTCCCGTTGGTCGTAGCCTGGTGGGCCTCCAGCTCCACGTAAGGCAGCGTGGCGCCGGAGCCACCGCTGACCGCTGCGCTACTGGCCCGGGCCGTGCCCGTCAGGCGCGGCAGCATCAGCGCAATCCCCAGGCTACTCAGCACCAACACCAGCGTTGTGAGAAGCAGCACCGCCCGACGATCTCCACTGCAGCGGAGCAAGGCGATCGCTCGCCGCTTAGCATCCTGCATCAGATACCTCCTTTCATGACAACTCCATGTCTCATCAGAGAGCGAGAGCGTTGAGGCCGGCCCACCATCCGAGGCAGTCAGACCGCCCAGAAAGAACGCCTCAGACCTCCCTGAACCTGTTTGGCCATCCTGGCCTAGCCCTTGAGGCCGGTCAGATTGACACCGCGAATAATCTGGCGCTGGAAAAGCAAGAACAGCAATATAGGCGGAATACTGGCGAAGACCAGACCGGCCATCAAATAGCTGAACGGCAGATTGGCATTGAGGCCCGACTCATGGTAGAGGGCGACCAGCAGTGGCTGCAGGTTGCTGTTGGACAGCACCAGCAGCGGCCAGAGGAAATCTTTCCAGGAAGCGATCACCGTAAAGATCGTAATCACAGCCAGGGCTGGGCGCGAAAGTGGCAGAACGATGCGTGTAAAGACCTGCCAGCTGCTGGCCCCGTCCAGCCGGGCGGCGTCGATCAACTCACTGGGGATCGTATCGAAGAAGCTCTTCAGCACCAGAATATTGAAGGCATTGGCCGCCTCCGGCAGCCAAACCCCGGCCCAGCTATTGATCAGCGACACATGGATCAGCGGCAGATCACTGATATTGACGAACTGAGGAATCAGATAGACGACCGAAGGCACCATCAACGTCGCGAAGAAAGCGAACTGAAGCGCATTCTTACCTCGCAGACGCAGTTTCGAAAGCGCATACGCTGCCGTTGCTGAGACCAGCAGTTGCAGCACCACTGCCCCGATAGCCAGGAGAAGCGAATTACACATATAGAGCGGTAGCTGCAAAATCTGCCAGGCATTGCTATAATTGCTCCACTGGGGATGAGTGGGCCAGAACGTCGGTGGCGTCTGAAAGATCTCCACATTCGATTTCAGAGCCCCGCTCACCATCCAATAGAGCGGGCCGAAGGTCGTCACCGTTCCCAACAGCAGCAGCGAGAAAACTCCCCAGTAGAGCGCGCGCACCAGGGGGCGGCGGAGCATCAAGGGAGAGATCAGCGTTCGTTCGCTGCTGACCATCGTCTCAGCAGAAGAGCGGCGCGTGGCAAGTAGCAGGCGCCAGGCTCTCCAGCGTTGTCCAGCGACCGCCGCTGGCTCCTGCTCATCTGGCCTGTGCAACGTTTCAAAGTGGTCCATCTTCATAGTCAGTCTCCTTGTAGCAGGCGACTGGTCATCCGCATATACACCAGAGCAAAGGCGGCCAGTACCAGGAACAGCATCACGCTCAGAGCGCTTGCCTCACCGAAGTCTGCATTCTGGAAAGCATAGGTATAGATCAGCAACAGAACGCTCAGCGTGGCATGCTGTGGGCCGCCGCCGGTGATCGTAAACGGCTCGATAAAGACCTGCATCGTCGCAATAATCTGCAACACTAGCATCAGCAGCATGATAGGGCGAATGCAGGGCAAGGTCACATGCCAGAGGCGATGCCAGAAGCCAGCTCCGTCGATCTCTGCCGCCTCGTAGAGAGAGGCGGGCACTCCCTGAAGGGCGGCCAGATAGACGAGCATTGTTGAGCCGGCGGCGCTCCAGGTAGCCACCACCACCAGGGCGGGCAGAGCCGTCTGAGGATCTTCCAGCCAGAGTCGGCCTGGCAGATGGACCAGGCTCAGCAGCGCATTCAGCAGGCCAGCATCGGGATCGTACATCCAGCGCCACAGAAAGACCGTCACAATCGGCGGCAGCATTACCGGCAAATAGAAAGCCAGGCGGAAGTAGCTCTTGCCGTGGCGCATCTCATTGATCGCCAGCGCCAGCACCAACGGCACCACATAACCGAAGAGCAAGGCATAGCCGGTAAACGCCAGCGTATTCCGCCAGGCGATAGCAAACAGGGGATCTGCCAGGACATGGCGGTAATTGGTCCAGCCGACCCAGGTCGCAGGATTGATCAGGTCGACGCTCTGAAAGCTCATCACGAAACCCAGCACCACCGGATACCAGACGAAGAGCGCAAAGATCAGGAGCGCCGGCAAGAGAAAGAGATAGCCCTGGACCTGGCGCCAGAGTGCCCAGAGCCGACGACTGAGCGGACCCAGGCGCCGGTGAGCCTGCTCCCCGCGGGCAGCCAGCAGTCCTGCGCCTGACATCAAGGCCGGCGCCGGCTCGCGAGGGGGCGACAGCGGCGATGGTGATGACGAAGAACGTGACATGAGGCCCTCCTTCAGCGCGCCGGGCCGGCGCAGCGCCCCTGGCCCAGACCTTCTAACGGCACTGCGCTGGCGCACGGCGCAGAGACAGCGCGGGCGGGCAAGCCTTCCCTAAGACGCGCTTGACTGATCGAGAATCTGCTGAAACTGATGGGCGGCCTGGTTCAGCAGCGTTTCCGGGTCGGCTTTCGGATCGGTCAGAATCGCCTGCATCACCGGATCAAGAGCGGCGTACATCTTCTGCGTCTGATTGCGCGGCTCCGGGCGGAGCTGCAGCTGCGCATTCATGAAGGCAGTATAGTTTTCCAAAGGCACCGTGGCATACTTGCGGTAGAGCGCCGAGAGCTGCTGCTGGAAAGCTCCCTGGAACAGCACCGCTGTTGGAGCCCCCACGGCCTGACCGGCGGCGGCCTGCTGGGCCAGGCTGCGCTCGACAACCTCCAGATTGAAGTTTGAATAGATCACATAGTCAAAAGCCGCCTTGATCACCTCGGGGGCCGACTTCGGATTGAAGACCCAAAGATTGCCACCAGTCAGCGCGGCGTTCCCCCCATTCTGAGGCATCGGGCCAATCCCGAAATCCTTCAGATTAGCCTGATATTGGGCCTGGAGGGCATTGAGCTGGTCTGGAGCCATCACCACCATCGCCACCTTGCCTGTTGCCAGCAGCTGCAATGTATCGGCCTGGGTCAGCAGCTGCTGCTGGGTCATTGAGCGATCGGTAAAGCGCATGGCCTTCAGGAAATTCAGCACACTTACTCCCTGGGTACTGTTGAAGAGGGCCTTCGTGCCATCGGCGGACTCCAGATCCCCACCGGCGGTGTACATCCAGTTGGTGAAGTGCCAGCCACCCTGGTTGGCCGTGCTGGTTTCAGCAAAGCCGGCCACCTTCGAGCTGGTAAGCTGCCTGGCATAGCCGCGGAATTCCTCCCAGGTTGTGGGCGGCTTATCGGGGTCGAGACCAGCTCCCTGGAACAGCTTGCGGTTATAGAAGATGCCGAGCACATAGCCATTCACCGGAATCCCGTAGACGCGATCGCCGCGGGTCACAATCGAGGCGATGCTCGGGATATAGTCCTTGAACGAGGGCCAGCTTCTGGCCAGGCTGGTGATGTCGGCCACAGCGTGGCGGGCGATAAGCAGGGGAGGCTCAGTAAAATAGCTCTGGACGCCGTCTTCAAGCTGGTTGGCGGCCAGTTTCGCGAAGTAGGTCGTAGGGTCGTAGGGGTCGTTCTTGCCGACAATGTGCTCGTGGGGATAGGCCTGCTCGAAGTCTTTGACCACCTGGTTGAAGACGTAGACGGCTCCAGGATTGGTCGAGGGGGGAAGCGTATTGACTGTAGCTGTGACGGTGGTAGAGCTGCTGCTGGTGCCGCCACAGGCTGCGAGCAGCTCCAGGCCCGCGACGCCGGCCCCCAGAGCCAGCGAGCGCTGCAAGAAGCGGCGCCGATTCAGAGGGGACCCTGATCCTTGCGTGCTCATAGGATGACCTCCTTGGAAAATAGACAGAATATCCCTATGTCATGCCGTCCGGACGTCTATATAAACTGCGCCCGATGCGCCACATGACAATTGATCCCGGCCTGGCCAGAGAAGAGCGTAGGAAAGAGGGCCTGCTGCACCTGGCCGCGCACGGTTGCTGGGTGGAGGACTCCGTTCATTTATTCTGCCGGTCAGTCAATCGGTCAGTCTGCCAGCCAGCCAGCCAGCCAAAGATGGCGGTCAAAGGTGGAAGCGAGGCGAATGATGCCGCTGTGAGGGCTGCTCAGGATGAGCGTGCTGGTACTGCTGGAGGAGAAGCGAAGAGCGCCATAGCTGAGTGACCTCCTTAAGCGTATCTGTCGCTGGCCAACGTTGGCAGGCGCTGGCTCCCGTCAAGCGCTGACGAGCTGGGTGAGCCGAGGCAACGTAAGGTTAACGTTTACTCTGCCTTCTGAGGTAGAAGGTAGCATAGAAACAGAGGATTGTCAAGGGGAAGTCTGGGTACTCGTTTCCCTTGATCCAGGAAGCGCCAGAAGCGGGATATGGGCTTTGCCTGCTCAGTGGGACGCCTGGGGAGTGCGTTGACATGGCGGGGAGAGCGTGGTACCATTGAAATGACCTTTTTGAGTTATCGTTTACCCTACTGGGACAGGGGAGGGGCCGACACTGGAACCAAAACGATCAAAGCGCTTAACTATGGTAGAGATCGCCAGGCGCGCAGGCGTCTCGACCACAACGGTCTCCAAGGTCCTGAATCAGCGGCCTGGCGTTGGTGAGAAGACACGTGCTCGCATCCAGCGCCTGATCGAGCAGAGCGATTATGTCCAGAACCATGCTGCGCGCCATCTGCGCAAGGGGCGCAGCGGCTTGATCGACCTGGTGCTGATGCGTCTGGAGGGCGGCTATGATCTCGGCATCATGCAGGGTGTGCAGGAGGTGCTGGAGCAGAGCGGCTACCGCCTCGTAGTCTTTGCGACCAATGAGGATGAGGCGACCGAGCGTCTCTGGTTACGGCGTATCCTCGATCAGTCGAGCGACGGGGTTTTGCTCTTGCTGCCCTACGAACGAGTTGGGATCGCTGATACGCTCTTAGAGCAGGGCATTCCTTTTGTGGCCATTGGCGATCGCAACGAGCCGACGACGGCCTTCCCGACAATCGGCTCGACGATCTGGCTTGGTGGCTATACCGCTACGGAGTATCTGCTCTCGCTGGGCCATCGACGCATTGGCATCATCACTGGCCCGCTGCATCTGACGACTTCGCGGGCGCGCCTGGCTGGCTATCGCGAGGCTCTGGAGCAGGCGGGAATCGCTGTTGATCCGGCCTTGATCTGTGAGGGGAGCTATCTGCTGGGTGATGGCATTCGGCAGACGGAAGCGCTCCTTGACCTGCCAGACCCGCCGACCGCCATCTTTGCCGGGAACGATGCCCAGGCGGCGGGCGTCTATCAGGCGCTCTACCGCCGTCATATCCGTATTCCCGAGGAGATGAGCGTCATCGGTTTCGACGATGTGACTTACTCGGCCCATATGGCGCCACCATTGACAACGATCCGCCAGCCTTTGGAGGAGATGGGACGTATGGCGGCGGAGATGTTGCTGCGCCTGATCGCCGGTCAGACGCTGGAGACGCATCATGTGGAGCTGGCGACCTCGCTGGTCGTTCGAGAGTCGTGTGGGCCACCACGCCAGGGTCCACTGGGCAGGGGAAATAGCTAGACTCGAAGGTTAGCCTCTCCCCTGCCTGTACCCAGGCAGGGCTGGCCCCAGGCGCTCTTCCCTCTTCTGCTTTCTGATCTTTGATTTCGAATTGAGTCAGGAGGAGATGGCTGCTATTTCAGCTCTCGATACAGGCGTGCGTCTTGGTCCTGACCCTGACACCTTCGATGCTCAATAAGATAAGAGCTGACGGGGCTGCTGGGGACCATTAGTCTGCGGGGGCGGTACAGAGATGGAGAGGGATAGCGTGAGAAGAGGGAGGCAACAGCCTAAAACGGGCGCTGTGCTGCCTGTAGGCCCGGAGTGTCTTCAGCGGCCTCGTCGCCCAGTCCTTGCGCTGATCACCGAAGATGTGGCGCTCTTTGCCCCTTCCCGCCTTCCCTCACCGCAAGGGCGCTCCTGTCCCTGCCCTACGCTCGTCGCAGCAGTGGGAGCGTGATCCGCAGGCAGGCAATGGCCAGGAGCGTTGTGAACGAGGCAAAGGCGTACGCCTGCCAGTGTCCCCAAATCATATAGAGGTAGCCGCCGATCAGTGGTCCAGCCACCCAGCCCAGGGATTGGAGGGATTGCATTGCCCCGCTGACGCGCCCCTGGTTCTGCTGTCCTGCTATGCCAGAGGTCAGGCCCCGCAGTGCATTTTCTACACAGCTCCCCGCGCTGGCAAAGAGCATAATGCCGAGAAACGCCAGTCCCGGGGTTGCCAGCCAGGGAAGGGCACCGAGCAGAAGGTAGCTCACGCCGACCAGCGTCAGGGCAAGGAGGGCAAGGCGGAGGCCTCCCAGGCGTCTGAGAAGCCAGCCGACCAGCACGCCCTGGACCAGGATGTCTACGGCTCCCAGCACAGTCAACACAAGGCTGACTTGCGTGGCGTTGAAGTTGAGGCTATCCTTCAAAAGAACGGTGAACGTTCCCTGCAAGATGCCTACCGGAAGCGCGTACAGGAACCAGGCTAGCAGGAGCCAGCGCATCTCTCGCCAGCTCAGGACCGAGAATAGCTGTTGCAAGGGATTCAGCTCACGGAGAGAGACGGTGGCCTTGCGATACTGCTGGCCCAGGCTTTCCGGAAGAACGAAGTAGCCCCAGACGAGAGCGAGTAGAAGCAGGCCCGCTGCCGCAAAAAAGGGCGCACGCTCATTGATGATGGCTAGCAGACCACCAAGCACGGGACCAAGGATTGAGCCAAGACCCGCCGCGCTCCCGAGGAGTCCAAAGTACTTGCCACGCTCCTTTGGCTCCGTGATATCGGCGACATAGCCGAACAAGACGCTGATGTTGCCTCCGGTCACCCCATCGATGATGCGACCGAGGAAGAGGAGCCAGAGCGCGTTGCTCAGCCCCAAGATCAGATAGCCGAGAACAGAGCCGATGAGACAGAGAAAGAGGACAGGGCGACGCCCGAAGCGATCGCTCAGCACCCCCAAACCTGGCGCGGCCAGTAACTGGCAGATGCCATAGCTGGCGGTAAGCCAACCGACAACGACAGCCAGTCCATTGCCCGGGGCCGCATCGTGGGCAACGAGAAAAGGCACCAGAGGAACGATAATCGCAATCCCCATCGTGTTCAGCAGCGTGATAACGAGGAGCAGTACAAGAGAGCTTCGTCTTACTGGGGCTTTCAGACGGCGCTGGTCCAGTAACTTGTTCATAGAGATGTCCTGCTATGATATAATAATGACTCTCGCTAAGCTATCAGCTCTTTGCTGAGATTTTATCTTACTTACTAAGGAAAGTATATGGAAATTCCGGGATAATGTCAAGGTGACACTGCCTTTTCTGAGATGTATATTACTTGCTAAGCAAACTTGCAGTCTGGGGAGGAAGCGTCTATGTTCGGCGAGAGCGAGCCGAGTCGGGAGCAGATTGGTAAGGCTCTCACCAGTGAGCTACGACAGTTTCAAGGGCTGAGCACCACCTTTTTACGGGTTGTGGCGGCTCGGCTCAACCTGACCATCGCAGATCTCCAGGTGATTGTCTTTCTTGACAGTCTTGGCCCACTCACTGCTGGCCAGCTGGCGAACCTGACTGGTCTGACCACAGGAGCCATTACTGGGATGTTGAATCGCTTAGAGGAGGCCGGTTTTGTCAGGCGGGAGCGTGACCCTCAAGATGCGCGGCGAGTCATTGTGCGGCTTGATCCAAGCCAGGAGAAGCGGCGCGAGCTAGCGACCTTCCTAGCAGCCTTCGACCAGCGCTGGCCAGCCTTGCTCGGAAGAGCTGATGAGGAGCGGCTGGCCTTCCTGCTGAATTGCCTGCGGCGCAGCAATTCCCTGCTCAGGCAAGAGCTGGCACGGCTGCAGCGGCTACAGGCCATACCAGACGGAGAAGAGGCCGCTCAAGGACTGTTTACGGCTCCCCTTGGGTCACTGACGCGCGCTCATCTGGTGGTCTCTGGCCCTGGCCGGCTCTCCCTCCACGGGGAGGCTGGCCTGAGAGGTCTCCTCTACCAGGCTCGTTTTGAGGGGGCGGTGCCGGAGATCAAAGTACGGGGAGAGGTGGTCGTGATGCGCTACGCTCGTCGTCCTTCTCTGCTCGATGAACAGGTGCGCGAGGCCGAGCTGACGCTTAATGCTGCCATTCCCTGGCGCATTGTTGTTGAGGGGGGCGTTGCCCAGATGGAGGCCCACCTGCGCCCGCTGCCGCTGCTCGGCTTGCACCTCAAAGGGGTCGTGGGCAACATGCACCTGGAGCTGCCTTCTCCCACAGGAAACGTTCCTATCTCGATCGCCGGCAATGCCTCCCAGCTCTCGATTGAGCGCCCGGCGGGCGTACCCGTGCGTGTACATTTCAAGGGCTGGGCGGTGCAGTTGCAGCTGGATCAGCAGACCTTCAACCAGGCAGGTGGCATCATCCGTTTGCGCAGCGCTGAGGTCGATGACTCCCTCGCTGCCATCTACGATCTCAACCTGGTCGGTTCATTCAGCAGCGTGACGATCACCAGTCGTTCGCTATAGGCTTCTTATAGCAGGGTTAGTTGGGTGAGGACAATGGCCTGTGGCGAGGTCTTCGCTGCGGTCGGGCGGGGCCTTTCCCTCGTGGGGGCGGAGGTTTGCTACTGCGGGCGGCCTGTGCTACTGCTTCAACCTGCGAG
>NZ_BDGT01000027.1 GCF_001748285.1 Thermogemmatispora onikobensis
CAGGGAGAGCAGTTTCCAGAGCTGGTGCGCCTGCTACGCGAGTGGGAGCGCTGGGCCGCCGAGCTGCTGGAGAGCCATCTCTCCTATCCGGTGCTCATCTATTATCGCTCACAGCACGAACGCCAGTCATGGCTAGCCGCCCTGACCACCCTGCTCGATGCCTGCGCGTTGATCATCGTCTATCTGGATGATTTGCCAGCACAGACTGCCTGGTTCACCTTTGCCATCGCGCGCCATGCCGCGGTCGATCTGGCCCAGGTCTTCGATGTGAAGCCGCGACCCGCAAGCATGAATCGTCTGACAGGAGAGGAGCGCGCTCGTTTACTGGCGGCACTGGAGGCGCTAGGACTGGAGGTTTCACCAGAGCGGGAGCAGCGCCTGGCCGAGTTGCGACAGCTCTACGAGCGCTATGTCCAGAGTCTGGCAAGGCGGCTGGAGATGCCGCTGCCTGCCTGGGCTCCCGCCAAAGTCATCGATGACTGGCAGACCAGTCCGTGGGAACTTCTGGCCGCTAGCCGAGATACCCTGGCCTGGCAGCGCAAGATGTTGACGCTGCAGAGGAAGTTTGAGACCATCAAGCCTGGCGTTCAATCACCAGACGAGACCAGCGCCGGGTAAAGATGAGGCGCTCGGGGGTTGGCTTCTCGGGACAGGGAACGTGCAGGGGATAGACCCGCAGGCGCAAGCGATCATCGCCAGGCATGAGAAGCCAACTGGCGGGGCGCCCCGCCGTATCCCAGGAGCGAAGGAGAGACAGCAGACGCCGAGCCAGGTATTCGGCCCCGCCAAAGCAGCGCACCATGATTTCACAGGCGACCTGGCCACTTTGACTCGCACCACTGGCCGGCACCCTCCAGCCCGGAGGCAGGGCGAGCAGGGCCACATGATTGTCAGCCACAATTCCTATGGTAGCACGGGCCTCCAGGCCAGCGACCTTGAAGAGCCAGGGTAGCTCGGTCAGCGCTGGGTGCTCGCGCTGAGCTACAAGGCTGCAGGCTGTCGGCTCCTGCTGGGAGAGCCAGGAGTTAAAACCGTAATGGACTTCGTGCAGGCTGGCAAGCACGCCGCTGGGCAAGTCGTACCAGGGACCGGCGAGATCTCGGTAGAGGGCGGTGACATCCACCGGCTGGTAGTTATTCAAGCGCAGCTGGAGCGCAGGACTGGCCTCGGTTCGCGGCCCGAGGGCGAAGATGCCCCCCGCCTCTGCGAAGGGGCCGCGTAGCATCATGAAAGCACAGAAGCGTACAGAGACGCTCTCAAGATGGTCATCGCGCCGCTCTAGAGCAACCGAGAATTGAGCATCACGGAGGACCAACGGGAGCAGTAGCCTCCCGTCAGGCTTCAACTGTTCATACCAGGGCGTGGCTATATCGCCCGCAGCCACAGTGAGAATAATGCGGTCATAGGGGGCCGCGGGTGGATAGCCCTGGGCTCCATCCCCACAGATGACATGCACCTGGCGGTAGCCGGCGGCTTCCAGATGGGCACGTGCCCCCTCTACCAGGTCTTCATCGATATCGATGGTCACAATAGTGCCGCTCTCACCCAGGATGTGAGCCATGAGGGCGGCATTGTAGCCGCTGGCAGCTCCGATCTCCAGGACTCGCTGACCTGGCTCTAGACCAAGCTGCTCCAGCATGATGGCCATGATGGCTGGCTGCGAAGAGGAGCTGATGCAGACTCCGTCGACAATCTTGAGAGGGATGACCTGGTCGCGATACACTTCTTCGGAAGGAACCCCTGGCAGGAAGAGGTGCCGGGGCACAGCTCGAAAGGCCGCCTCGATGCGAGCTGTGCGCAGGAAGCCACGCTCTTTCAGATGCTCAACCAGGGCCTGTTGCTGCGCCTCTAGCTGGTCCTGATGCTGGCCTGGACCGTTCCGGTGGGCCGGATCAGGATCAGGGTCACGCCTCGGACCAGCTTCCATAAGGCCCTCCTTTCCTTTCCTTTCCTTCCCTTCCCTTCCTCTCTGGCTGCTGTCTGCTGTCGCCAGTCAGGGAATGTCTCGCCGATGCCAATCGGTCAGCTGCTGGTAGGCATGGGCAATTCTTAAGACAGTCGCTTCGTCGAAGGCATTGCCCACTACCTGAAGGCTGAGCGGGAGGCCAGTCTGGCTGAAGCCACAGGGAAAAGCCACCGCGGGAAGACCAGCCAGGTTGAAAGGCAACGTGAGGCGCAGCGAGGCCGTGGTGGCCTCCTCGCGCTGACCCTCAATGGTAATCTCCTGGTCGATCTGAGCGATGGGAATGGCCGGCATGGGCTGGGCAGGCAGCACAAGCGCATCAACTCGCTGCAGCACCGAGCGCAGCTGTGTGGAGAAGACGCGCCGCTCCTGTTGGGCCCGGAGATAGTCGATGGCGCTGATGCGCTCCCCCTCTTGCAGACGACGCAGAGTGAGGGAACCATAGAAGGCCGCGCGCTCGCTGAGCCAGCCGCGCTCACGATGGACAAAGGCGGCCTCGGGCAGCTGAATAGTACGGAAGGTCGCTAGCGAGGGCCGGCTGAGCAGCACCTCGCTGATCTGGGCCCCAGCTTCCTGGAAGATGAGAACAGCCGCGCGCCAGGCTGCACGCACCTCGGGATCGAGCGGTGCCACGAAGTCCTCGGGCGGCAGGCCCAGCCGTAAGCCCTGCAGCGAGAGCGGTCCCCGCCCCTCTGGTCCCTCGATGAGCAGCGCTGAAGAGCGCGAGGGAGGACCCGAGACACTCTCGGGATCACGTGGGTCATAGCCAGCAATGGCATCGAAGAGGAAAGCGCAGTCCTCGGCGCTGCGTGCCAGTGGCCCAACGTGATCCAGCGAACGTGAGAGCGGTATGACTCCATGACAACTCACGCGCCCATAGGTCGGTTTGAGACCGGTGACCCCACAGCAGGCAGCCGGAATGCGAATTGAGCCACCAGTATCCGTGCCGATAGCCCCGGAGCACATACCAGCAGCAACCGCGACCGCCGAGCCACCGCTTGAGCCACCAGGGACATGGTCACGCTTCCAGGGATTGCGCGTCGGTGGCGTAAAGACGCCAAGACCGAATTCGTGGGTATTGGTCTTGCCGATGATGATCGCCCCGTGCCGTCGCAGATGCTCCACAACACTCGCATCTTCGGGCGCTACATAGTCAGCCAGCACTCGCGAACCCGCGGTCAGGGGCTCCCCCCGTACGGCAATGAGGTCTTTGACGGCAATGGGAATACCATGAAGGGGACCACGGAAGAAGCCGCGCCGCTGCTCGCTCTCGGCCTCGTCGGCAGCCTGCAGGGCCGCGTCGCGCATCACGCTGATAAAAGCATGGAGCTCACCGTCGAGGGCCTCGATGCGCTCCAGGGCCTCGCTGACGAGTTCTCCAGGGGTTGTCATTCCAGAGCGGATGTCATCCGCCAGCTCGCGAATGGATCGATAGAGCATGCTTCCCTTTCACACTGCGCAATGTACGCTTGTCTGCCCCGGGCAATGGGTGACCTGGCCTTCCTTCTATTGTACCACGTGCAGATCAGCCACCACGCTCCAGCCTCTCCCCATCTATGCGCTCTCGATACGCTCCGAGATAGACAGACAGAGAGACAGAAAAGTCGCGCAGACAGAGATGGCCGGTACGATGGATGGGGAAGACCACCACTCTGCCCGCGCGACCGCTTCGCTTGTTCGCGACAGCGGCAACGTTAGAGCTGCCCGAGTCCGTGAGTCGCTTCCTGTCCAGGCTTCCAGCGCAGGTTGGGGCGGCGCGCCGCCAGCGCCTGATCAAGCCGCCCGACTGGCGTGGTATGCGGCGCCGTCTTGACAATCTCAGGATTGGTGCGCGCCTCCTGAGCTATCTGACGCATGACCTTGATAAAGTAGTCGAGCGTCTCCCGCGTCTCGGTCTCGGTCGGCTCAATCATCATCGCCTCGTGGACAATGAGCGGGAAGTAGACAGTCGGGGCATACATGCCAAAGTCAAGCAGACGTTTGGCAATGTCGTTGGCCGTAACGCCGCTCTCTTGCTTCTGGCGCTGAGCCGTGGCGACAAACTCGTGCTGGCAGAGCCGCACCTGGGGGAAGGCGATTTCATAGTCCGACGCCAGTTCGTGGCGCAGATAGTTAGCGTTGAGAATGGCGCTCTGGGCCACGCGCAGCAGGCCATCTGGCCCATAGGTGCGGATATAGGCATAGGCTCGCACAAGGACCCCGAAATTGCCAGTGTTGGCGCGCACTTTGCCGATCGAGAGTGGCCCTGGATCAGCCCAGTAGTAGTTGCCTTGCTCGTCTTTGGCCGGCAGCGGACCGGGCAAGAAGGGAACAAGGTGCTCTTTGACGCCGATGGGGCCAGCGCCCGGACCGCCGCCACCATGCGGCGTGCTGCAGGTCTTGTGTAAATTGAAATGCACGACATCAAAGCCCATATCGCCCGGGCGCGTGATGCCCAGCACGGCATTGGCGTTGGCCCCGTCGTAGTAGAGCTGCCCCCCGGCCTCATGCACCAGGCGCGCGATCTCGACAGCGTTACGGTCAAAGACACCGAGGGTATTGGGATTGGTCAGCATGATGGCCGCCACCTGCTTCCCCTGACTGGCGAGCAGCGAGCGCAGGCGATCCATATCGAGGCCGCCAGTGGCCGGATCGGTCTTAATCTCGACGGCGCGGTAGCCAGCTAGGGTGGCACTGGCCGGGTTGGTTCCGTGGGCGTTGTCGGGAATGAGCACCAGATTGCGGTGGCCCTCGCCACGGTGCTCGTGATAGGCTTTGATGAGCATCAGGCCGGTCAGCTCACCATGCGCTCCTGCCGAGGGCTGCAGCGTCACGCGGGCCATGCCGGCAATCTCGGCCAGATATTGCTCCAGCTCGTACTCTAGCTGGATCGCTCCCTGCACGGTGCTTTCGGGTTGCAAAGGATGGAGCAAGGCAAAGCCGGACAGGGCGGCCATGTCCTCATTCAGCTTGGGATTGTACTTCATCGTGCAGGAGCCGAGCGGATAAAAGCCGGTGTCGACGCCAAAGTTACGCTGCGACAAATGGGTATAGTGACGCACGATCTCGATCTCGCTGACCTCGGGCAGCGGGGCCGGTTCCTGGCGCAGCAGATGCGGCGGTACCAGACGCTCCACCGGCTCGGCGGGCACATCGAGCGTCGGCAAGGTCGCGGCGCGTCGTCCAGGAGCGCCTTGCTCAAAAATCAGCGGTTCCACGCTCATGCCGCTACCTCCTTAAGGGCCGCCACCAGGCGGTCGATATCGTCGCGAGTGCGCATCTCGGTCACACAGAAGAGCATATGATTGGCCAGATCGGGGTAGTCACGGCCCAGGTCATAGCCGCCGATGATATCGTACTGCAAGAGGTGCTCCTGCAAGCGACTGGCCGAGATCGGGAGACGGATCACGAATTCATCAAAGAAGGGAGCGCTGAAGGCAGTCGCGAAGCCGGGCAGGGCGTCGATCTGGCGTTGGGCGTAGTGAGCCTTGTGCAGGCAGAGAGCCGCCAGCTCGCGCAGGCCCTCCTTGCCCAGGGCCGCCATGTAGATGGTGGCCCCGACGGCCAGCAGCGATTGATTGGTACAGATATTGGAGGTCGCGCGCTCACGGCGAATATGCTGCTCGCGCGCTTGGAGCGTCAGCACATAGCCGGTCTGCCTGGCAGGGCCCTCCTCAACGGTCTGCCCGACCAGACGCCCGGGCATCAGGCGCAGAAAGCGCTCGCGTGCAGCCAGGAAGCCGAGGGCCGGGCCGCCGAAGCTCATCGGATTGCCGAAACTCATCAGCTCGCCGACAGCGATATCAGCCTGGTACTCCGCCGGTGAGGCCAGCAGACCAAAAGCGGCAGGCTCACTGGTGACGCTGATAAAGACGGTGCGGCTATGACGATGGACCAATGGCTCGATAGCTTTGACATCCTCGATGCAGCCAAAGAAATTCGGTTGCTGGATGGCAACGGCCACAGTCTCCGGTCCGACAGCAGCCTCCAAAGCGGCCAACGAGGTGACGCCGTTCTCTGTCGCAACCTCGCGCACGCTGAAGCCACGCGCGCGCGCATAGGTATGCAGGACGCGCCGATATTGGGGATCGATAGCGGTGGAGACCACGACCTCGCCCTGGCCGCCAGGGCCGAGGGCCATGAAAACAGCTTCGACGAGGGCGGTGGCACCATCGTAGAGCGAGGCGTTGGCAATGTCGAGACCAGTGAGCTGGCAGACCATTGTTTGAAACTCGTAGATGGCCTGCAGCATACCCTGGCTGACCTCCGGCTGATAGGGCGTGTAGGAGGTGACAAACTCGGAGCGGCGCTGCAGATGCGGTACAACGCTGGGAATGGCGCGCTCATAGGTGCCGGCACCCAGAAAGGAGATGACTCGGTCAAGGCTCTTGTTCCTGGCAGCCATGCCCATCATGAGCCGCTTCAGATCCGGCTCGGCCAGAGCCGGTGGCAGATTGAGGGGACGGCGCAGGCGCACCTCCTCAGGTACCGGCTCTAATAAGTCTTCCATCGATTGCAAACCCAGGCGCTCAAGCATGGCCTGCTGCTCCTGGGGCGTGTTCGGTATGTATCCCATCGTAGCTTCCTCTCCCGAACGGCGAACTGGGAATCAGGGACGGTCAGGCTCGACGCCCAGCGGCCCGCCGCCGAAGCCGCCCGTCCGCGGGCGGCTTCAGGGCAAGGCTCAGGACATCCAGACATCTGACCAGTTGTGGCAAAGGTGGCCCGCCAGCGCGGGCGACGCTGTAGCTGCGTGCCCCTCTTCGCCTCTTCCGGTGGCTGATTTGGCAGATAGGGCTGTTGTGTAGCAGTCAAGCAGGCGAGTGAGAAGCTGCAGGGTAGCGGCATAGGCGGAGCGGGCCACAGCGAGCGAGTAAGCAAGTAAGCAAGCTTCGGCCAGTCAGTCAGTCGTCAATTTAGCGGGCAGGCAGTCAGCGCCCTTCGAGATAGGCAATGTACTGCTCAGCGGTCATAAGATCGTCCAGTTCTGCAGGGTTAGTCAGCTTGACCACCAACATCCAGCCATCCCCGTAAGGCTGCTCATTGACCAGCTCAGGGTGCTCCTTGAGCTGCTCATTCAGCTGGAGGACCTCGCCGCTGACTGGGGCCACCAGTTCCGAGGTAGCCTTTACCGATTCGATGTCGCCGAACTTCTGATCGCGGCTGAGCTGCTGCCCGGGCGTCAGAGGGATCTCGACATAGACGACATCCCCGAGCTGGTCCTGGGCATAGTCCGTGATGCCGATGGTCGCCTGGTCGCCCTGGACGCGGACCCACTCATCGGTTTTGCTATACTTGAGGTCAGCCGGATGGTTCAGGCTCGCCATATCCTCTGTCTCCTTCTGCTCTGATCAGCGTTGTGCTTCTGGTCAGCTTGCAGCGCAGGCCAGGACTTCTGCGCGCCCCGTCCGTCTCTGCACCGGTGTTGCCTGCGCGCCCAGCTCTTTACTTGCGGCGCTTGTAAAAAGGCAGAGTCACGAGGCGTGCGGCCAGGCGCCGATCGCCAATCTCGATCTGCACGAGGTGCTCGGGGATCGCGCGAGCTGCCTCGACATAGCCCATGCCGATGCTCTTGTTGAGCGTTGGACTGGGGGCGCCGCTGGTGACCACACCGATGGCGCGCTGGTTTGCCCCGCTGCTCCCGCTTTCGCCGCCAGTGTCGCTATCATAGATAGTATATCCGCCACGGGGCACCCGTCGCTCCACCATCTCCAGGCCCATGAGCTTGCGCCCTGGCCCTTGCTCGCGGACCCGCAGCAGAGCCTCACGGCCAATGAAGTCACCTTTTTCAAATTTTACCGTCCAGGCCAGGCCGGCTTCCAGAGGATTGGTCTGCTCTGTCAGCTCGTGGCCATAGAGGCAATAGCCAGCCTCCAGGCGGAGCGTATCTCGCGCGCCCAGCCCGGCGGGCACGAGACCGCGCTCTTTTCCTGCCGCGAGCAGGCGCTCCCAGAGCAAGGGGGCCTGAGCCGCCTCACAGTAGAGTTCAAAGCCATCCTCGCCTGTGTAGCCGGTGCGCGAGATCAGGCAGGCCAGCCCCGCCACACTGCCTGGCTGGCAGCGATAGTAACGAATCGTTGCCAGGTCCACGGCTGCCAGGGGCTGGAGTATGGCCTGGGCCTCCGGTCCTTGCAGGGCCAGCAGGGCGGTTTCTTGCGAGCGATCGATGATCTGGACAGCGCCGAAGCGCTGGGCCTGCTCCTGAAACCAGGCCAGGTCTTTGGTAATGTTGGCTGCGTTGACCACGACCATGTAGCGCTCGGCCTCCAGACGATAGATGAGCAGATCGTCAATGACGCCTCCCGTGGGCAGACAGAGCGTCGTATAGAGCGCCTGGTTGATGGCAAGTCGCCCGACATCATTAGGGACCAAATATTGCAGAAACGGCAGCGCCTCCGGACCTTCGACCTGGAATTCGCCCATGTGGCTGACGTCGAAGAGGCCAGCCCGCGTGCGCACGGCCCGGTGTTCTTCGAGAATGCTGCTGTATTGCAGCGGCATCTCCCAGCCTCCAAATTCGACCATGCGCGCCCCAAGGGCCTGATGCTGCTCATAGAGCGGTGTGCGTTTGAGAGGAGCTGCTGCAGCATGCTCTGCTGTCATCGTTGACTCCTTGGCAAGGTTCGAGGCTTGGCTTGGTGGGCCTGCCCGCTTGACGCTTCCACTATAACAGATTTTGCCGACAGCGTCGAATCGCCTCCTTCCCTTGACAGACCCAGCCGGCCCCAGGCCCAGACCAGTGCCCCCGAGGCCGGGAACAGCCCGCCTTGCCGGACCTCCATCAGTAGTCGAGCAGATTCTGTAGCTCTTTTTCTGACTGCTTGCTCAAAGGAATCATTGTTTCCTGGGGATCGTCGAGCTGCAGGGTGTAGCTGTTGCGCGTGAATTGGATGACGGCCTTGATATGCTGCAGATTGACCAGGTAGGCCCGATGGGCCTTGAAGAAGCCTCGTCCACTCAGGCGTTGCTCCAGCTCTTGCAGGGTCAGATGAGTCGTTGCTTCTTCACCGGTGACGGTGCGCAGAATAGTGCGACCATCGCGGCTGGTCGCATAGAGGACCTCCGCGGGATCGTAGAGCATGATGCGATCCTCGCGGCGCGCTGTCACCTTGTAGGGAACATAGCGCGTGGGCGCCGCAGCTGCTCCTTCCTCCTCACCTTCCTTGCTCTCGCCCTCAGCAGAACGAGCCGCATAGCTATAGCTATAGTCGCCGCTGATGCGCCCGGCATCCAGCTCGACGACGCGCGTGCAAAACTTGCCCGCCCAGGCGAGATCTTTGGCGCTGAGCAGCACGGCGCTGCCCTGGGCGGCCAGATCCTGGATCAGCTGAGCAAAGAGCTGGGCCGTATCCCAATCGACGCGCTCGACCGGCTCGTCGAGCAGCGCCAGGGCAGGCTGCCGCAGTTGCAGCTGAGCGAAGGAGAGACGACGTTTGGCCGAGAGCGAGAGCCGATTGATCGGCTGCCGGGCCTGGTCGCTTAATCCGACCGCCGCCAGCACCTCATCGATACGCCGGCCAGGGATGCCATGCAGTGTGCAGAAGAAGGCCAGAAACTGCCGCGGGTTCAAACGCTCATAGAGCAGGTCCTCAGCAAAGAGCAAGGCGACGCGGGCCCTCGCCTGCCGATCGCGCGCAAGATCATGTCCATCCAGGGTGATACTCCCCCCACTGGGCTTGAGCTGGCCGGCCAGCATGCGCAGCAAGAGAGTTTTGCCACAGCCCGAAGGACCAACCAGGGCCACGATTTCTCTCTCGCGTATCCGCAACTGGGGAATCGAAAGCACAGTTCGCCCCTCAAACGTCTTTTCCAGCCGGCAGATCTCTAACTGCATGACGCTCCTTCCTCTTGCACGGCGGCCACTGGGCCTGAATCGAGCGCTGGCGCCTTCCGCAGATCATTATACAGGATGGCTGGTCTGGACAGAAAGAGGAGATCTCTCTCGCCTGGCGGCCCCTGATCATCAGAAAGAGCTGCGCCATTCACCCCCGTATTTACTCCATTCAGCCTCGACCCGCGACCACTCATCTCCTCCACAGAGCCTCTTACCCTGTCCACAGCGCCAGCCAGCCGTTTTTTATAGCGCCGCGCAGCCACAGATGGTACAGTCAGCACAGAGCCACCGCCAGGCGAGAGTGACCTGGCCAGACAATCAGCAATTCAGCCATGAACATGAAAGCTCAAGAACAGAAAGGGAATATCGTCATGGAGCACCAGTCAGAGTCGGAACTGATGATCGAAGCCCATCAGCTCCGACGCACCTTCGGCCAACGCCAGGCCGTCGCTGACCTGAGCTTGAGCGTCAGGCGCGGCGAAATCTTCGGTCTGCTCGGCCCCAATGGAGCCGGCAAGACCACCACCATCCGTCTTCTCACTGGTCAGATCATCCCAGATAGCGGCTGGGCCCGCGTGGCGGGCTGCGATGTGGTTCGGGAGCGCCAGCGTCTCAAGCAGCGTATCGGCGTCGTCTTTGAGGAGCAGAACCTCTACGAACGGCTCTCCGCACGTGCCAACCTGCGCTTCTCCTGCTGGCTCTACAACCTGCCGGAGAAGCGAATCGACGAAGTGCTCACCCTCGTAGACCTGCGCGACCGCGCGCGCGAGCCGGTGGGAAAGTTCTCTCAGGGCCTCAAGCAGCGCCTGCTCATCGCCCGTGCCCTGCTTCATCAGCCAGCCGTCCTCTTTCTGGACGAGCCAGGCCGTGGTCTTGATCCCATCTCGGCCCATACCATTCGCCAGGTCATCCAGCGCCTGCGCGAAGCTGGCACCACCATCCTGCTGACCACCCACCTGATGGAAGAGGCCGATCAACTCTGTCAGCGTGTGGCTTTCATTGTCAACGGGCGTCTGGTCGCCAACGATACTCCGCGGCATCTGAAGCTGCAGCACGGCAAACGCCTGCTGCAGGTCACTCTGGAGGAGCAGCAGGACCACAGCCAGCACCTGCGCGACCTCACCCTGAAGCTAGACGATGCCGGAGATCAGCAACGACTGATGCACTGGCTCAGCGAGGGGCGGGTTCGCTCTCTCCATACGCAGGAGGCCAGCCTGGAAGAGGTCTTCTTCCACGTCGCCGGCGTGCCGCTATCTTAAACTGCTGTCCGTCACCTTTCACCAGCGTAGCCAAAGTACACCAAACGCACAAATTTGCTTTAGGAGAGTGATCACCATGCACCTGCGCAGCATTTTGGCCATTGCCCGCAAAGATCTCATCGATATCGTCCAGAACAAGGGCACGCTCGTCGGGCTGCTCCTGCCCATCTTCATGGCCGTGCTCTTCAGCTTCATCAATAGCTTCATCGGCGGATCGCCGACGCGCCTGCTCATCTACAACCCGGGCCATTCGCCGGTCGAGCAGATTGTCAGCGCCGCCTTCTCCACACCCACAATCACGCATGCGGCCAGCCCCAGCGACGTTGAGGCAGCCTTCGGCCCCGATGGCGCCCACAAGCAGTCAGCCTATGCCCTTGGCCTGATCGTGCCCCCCTCCTTTGAGAGCGATCTGCGTGCGGGCCGCCATCCGCAGCTACAGCTCTTCATTAACGGGGACAGCATCGGCACCACCCAGCGCGCGCTGCTGGCCCAGGCCCTGGCCGACTACGGGCGCCAGGTTGTCAATCCCGAGCCGCCGCTGGCGATAGTTACCAGCACCATTAACCCGCCCCAGCCGAGCACCTTCGCCGAAAACAGTAAAGCCTTCTTCGTGATGTACGTGCTTGTCATGAGCATCATGAATGCCACCGGTATCGTGCCTGGTCTGATCATCGAGGAGAAAGAAAAGAAGACTCTGCGGATGCTGCTGGCCTCGCCGGTCTCTTTTGGCGACATTATCGCCGGCAAGCTGCTGGTCAGCCTGGTTTACCAGGTACTGCTGCTGGCGCTGGTCTTCCTGATCATGCAGGGATTAACCGGCAACTTGTTCTGGCTGCTGCTCTTCCTTCTGATTGGGGCCTGCTTGACCAACGCCATCGGTCTGCTGGTCGGCTGTCTCTTTAACACCATCTCGGCCTCGGGAGCGGTCGGGGGTATCCTTGTCTTCTTCTTCATCGTGCCGGCGCTTTTCGTCGGGCCATTAGGGCAGTTTATTCAGAACCAGTCTTTCATGATGATCATCAAGGCCATTCCGGTTTACTACCTGGCCGAGGGTATCTACAACGCCCTGACCAGCCAGACGCCAGCCGCGACGATGTTGACCGATCTGGCAGTCATCGCCGGCACCACCCTGCTGCTCTTCGTGCTGGCTGCCTGGAGTCTACGTCATCAGGCGGCAGTTGCGAGCAGCATCTAAGACCGCAGAGGAGCAGGCCGTGCTGGCCGCGGAGCGGTCCGGCCCGGCCCGGCCTGGCCTGGCACGGTACCGCTCGCTCATCCGGCTCAGCGCGACCCGGCTCCTACCACAGGCCCCAGCCTGATGACAACAGACACAGCTTGTGATATCCTGTCTCGCGACAGGAAGAGCGCGAGCACAGCAGACACCATCTGCGGCGGCGAGCGCGTGGGCAGCTTTGTCAGACTGCGCCTCCCTGCCGCCCGCGCGCTGCTGCAGTGGAAACAGGAGAATAGACCCATGCCGACAGCAATCTGGGGGGAGCCGGAGCCAGAACGCAACGAGGCTTATCCGCTAGCAACCCTGAAGCAGCTGGTTCACCAGATGATGGTGCATTTCGCGGCACAGGGGGCGTGCCTAGCGCTGTACGATGCTCTGCTAGGGCAGATGGTCATCAGGCTCCACGTGCGCCTGCGCAACGGCGGCGCAGGGGGCCAGCCCAGTCTGAGCCTGAGCACAGGCCAGAGCGGTGCAGAGGGTGTTCATCGCGTCGGCAGGCGAACAACTATCAACCTGCAAGATCCGTCTTCATCAGCGGTGGGGCGCCTGAAGCGGACGCCTGGGCCCCAGGAGGAGCTGGAAGATGTGCCACCGCTGCCAGGGAGTCTCTTCCCGATCGGCGGTCGCTATGCACCAGGCCAGGACCTGATCGGCTATACCTGGCGAGAGAATCGCTCTTGTATCATGGAGCACGAAAGTTACGTCTACGCCTTTCACGGGCAACACAAGACGCCCCTCAGCCTCGACGTCAGACCATACTGGTATTTTGCCGCCCCCATCCAGGAGCCGCTTCTGGCCCATGAAGAAAGCGGCCAACGCGCGGGGCCTCAGCCGCAGGTTCTGGGGGTGGTAGTTCTCTACAAGCTGGTGCCCTCGCCTGGTTTTGACCTCAAGCAGCGCCAGGAGGTTCACACCTTCACCGAGCGGATGGCCCTCTATCTGGAAAACCATCGCCTGCGCCAGATCCAGCGTCGCACCAGCGAGCACCTGCAATCGCTGCAACAGCTCAGCGCCATCTTTCCGTCGACCGTCAACCTCGCCTATCTGCTGGAACAGGTCTATCAGTTCACGCGGCGCATTGTCGACGTCTCGGCCATGCTGGTCACTCTCTACGACCGCGACACGCGCATGATCTACGATGTCTACGCCGTCTGTGATGGCCGGCCCGTCGAGGGTCTGCCGACCGAGTCAGTCGAGCCGCGCACCCGCCGGCAGTGGTGGCGCGTCACGCAGGAAGAGAAGCGCACCCTGCTGCTCAGCCCGGCCCATCTGCGCCAGCACGAATACGACGAGCTGCTGCAAGGCGTCTGGGGCGACCAGCGCCAGGCTGAGTCGTTTCTCCTGCTGCCGATGAAAATGTTCAACCGCGTCATCGGCTCTGTCAGCCTGGCCAGCCAACGGCCCAACGCCTACCGACACGAGGACATCCAGGTACTGGAGACGATGGTCCAGATCATCACTGTTGGGATCGAGAATGCCCGGCTCTACGAGCGCTCGCGACGCCTACTGCGTAAGGCTCGCCAGCGCGAGGAGTCGCTGGCCGCCATGAACAGCGCCCTACAGTCCATCAGCCTCGTCCTCAATGTACGCGAGATGCTCGACAACTTCGTGCGGGCCGTCGCTAATCTGGTTGAGGCGGAGATCGGCGTCTTCTTCCAACTCTCGCCTGACGGGCAGGAGCTCATCGCTCAGGCCATCTATGCCCGCAGCCACAAAGGCGCCAGCAACGAAGCGCTTTCCTTCATGCACGCCGATAGCGAGAAGGAGCGCGAGCTGATCGAGATGATTCGCCTGCCCTTCAAGGGGTCTCTCTTAGAGCGCATGGTCAGCGAAGGGGCCTTCTTCTATCTCGATGGCGCCCTGGCCGAGGAGCTGGCGCAAACAGCCAGTGAGGGAGGGGCCATCTTCCTGCGCGAGACCCAGATTCAGCGCATGATCATGATCCCGGTCCAGTACCAGACCGAGCTGATGGGGCTGCTTTCCCTTCACACACCGCACCAGGATCGCGTCTTCCAGCCCGAAGAGATTGGCATGCTGCTGGCCCTCTCTAGTCAGGCCGCCAGTGCCATCCGCAATGCCCAGCTCTTCGAGCAGATTCAGGAGGCTAACGCCGAGCTGCAGCGCATGAACACGCTCAAAGATGAGTTTATCGTAACCGCCTCCCATGAGCTGCGCACGCCGCTGAGCGCTATCAGCGGCTACGCCTCCTTGCTCAAGCGCCAGAGCGCGCGCGCCACCTCGCAGCAGATTCTGCGCTTCGCCAGCAAGATTGCGGCCTCCGCCCAGCAGCTCAGTGCCCTGGTGGCCAACATGACCGAAGCCGCCAATATGGACGCCCTGGGGCGCAAGCTGGAGCTCCATCCTAGCCCTGTCGAGCTGCGCACCGCCGTCCAGATGGCGGTCAGCATTCTGAACATCAATATCGAGCAGGAGATCCAGGTCAACGTGCCCGAGGACATCTGGCTCTACTGCGATCCGCAACTGCTGCGCCAGGTGCTGACGAACCTGCTCGATAATGCCGCTAAATATTCGCCGCCGGATAGCCAGATCGAGATCCGCGTCCGCGAAATGACGCTCGGCGAGGTGCCGCTCCCCGAGGAGCAGGTCGACCATGAGGCTCTCATCGAGAAGGGGGCCGACCTGCCAGTGGCCGTGGTGAGCGTCTGTGACCAGGGCGAGGGCATCCTCCCAGAGGAGCAGCACAAGATCTTTGAGAAGTTCGTGCGGGCCTCGCGAACGTTGACGACGCCCGTGCGCGGCTCCGGCCTGGGCCTCTATATCTGTCGCCGCTTTATCGAGGCAATGGGCGGCAAGCTCTGGCTGGAGCGCAGTGTGCCCGGCGAGGGGTCGATCTTCAGTTTCTATCTGCCACGCACCAGTCCACCACCCGAAGTCCGCGACCAGGAGGAGGAAGAGACGGCTAGCGACCATGACGAGCCCGCTTAATGTACTGATCGTCGATGACGATCCGCTCATCCGTGAGATGATGATCGATATTCTCGAATTCGAGGGTTATCGCCTGCGAACAGCTCGCAACGGCCAGGAGGCCCTGCAGGTGTTGCAGGGCGAGGAGTGCTACGTAGTCTTTCTGGACCTGATGATGCCCGTGATGGATGGCAGCGCGCTTTGCCACCAACTGGCCGCCCAGCCGGAGCTGCGCCGCCGCCACCGCATTATTCTGATGTCGGCCATGGATCGCCTGGCTACTGCCTCCTCCCTGCAGGCCGATGGCCTGATGCCAAAGCCCTTCTCGGTGGAGGATGTCTTGCAGGCCCTCGCGCCTTTCCGCTCACCCTCTCCATGAGCGTTAAGCCTGCCCACCGCTGTCCGTCTCCCCTGTCCTCTGTTGTGCTGTTGCCTACAATAATATATGAAAGACAACAGAGAGCCAAAGTTGACCGGGAGCGGCCCGCATGAATCCATCCAGTGTGTTTACCGCTTTAAGCATCTTTACAACGTTTGCCAGCATCATTCCCGTCTATCACTTTATTTATCGTTTTCTGCATATTGCCCCCTGCCTCCAGGGAGAGGGGCCTGGTCTGCTGCTCTACCCCAGGAGTTCAGAGACAGAGGAGCAAGGCAGTCGAAGAGAGGCCGCCGCGCTGGTGAGGCGGGGGAGCATGTACCTTCATCGTGGCCAGCCTCAGCGAGCCATTGAGCTATACAGCCGGGCCCTGGCCATTGCTGGCGACGAGGCCGAGGCTATCCTCTATCTGCGTCGAGGAGAAGCCTGCTATCAGGCTGGCCAATACCGGCAGGCCCTGAGCGACTGTGAAAAGGCCCTGCGTCTTCATCCTGCCCTGGCCGAGGCCCATTATCTGCGTGGGCGCATTTGTACCCGTCTGGCTGCCTATCAGCAAGCCCTGAGCAGCTATACGCGGGCCCTGGAACTCGATCCGGGCCTGGCCATGCATATCTACCCGGAGCGGGCGGCTCTCTATCAACGGCGCAAAGAACTCCACGCAGCCCTCCATGACTACTGTCGTGCCCTGGAGTACAGTCCGCACGAGCCTTCCCTTGCCTTTCAACGGGCCTTCATCTATCTGCAGCTACGGGAGCCACGCCAGGCCATCGCCGATCTGAATAGCGTGCTGCAAGCCCGCCCCAACTTTGCCTGTGCCTACCACTACCGCGCCCTGGCCTCTCTCTACTTGCAAGACCTCGCCCGGGCGCGCCAGGACTGCCAGCGAGCTACCACCCTCAACCCGATGCACATCGATCATGGCTGGCTGGCCTGCTGGGTAACCCTCTGCGAAGAGCGTCCGCAGGAGTGCATTGCTGAGCGCCTGGAAGCCCTGGCCCGCACCGCGCCCGAGCAGTACGTAGCCCTGCTCTGCCAGGCGGTTAGCGCCTGGATACGGGGAAAGCAGGCCACAGCTCAGGCCGTCATCAGCCGGGCCCTGGCCGCCCCCGGTTCTGAGGAGCACTGGGGAGGGCTGTTCTGGCAGGCCGCCCTTTGGGCCGCAGCAGGGCGCGAGACCGAGGCCCACCAGGCCCTGCGTGAGGCCCTCATCCGTGGGCTCCCCCTGCCCCTGCTCTCTCCGCTGCGCTGGGCTAACCCCAGCTTCTATGAGCATTACGCTCGCGCTCTGCTGGAAGCCTGAGCCGGACCAGAGGGAGCGCGCGCACCTAGAGCAGCAACATCGCGTCGCCGAAGCTATAGAAGCGATAGCGCTGGCGAATAGCTTCCTGATAGGCTTTCTCGATCAGAGCCTTACCCGCAAAGGCGCTGACCAGGAGGATCAGCGTCGAGCGCGGCAGGTGGAAATTGGTGATCAGGGCATCGACCACCTTGAAACGATAGCCCGGGGTAATATAGAGGTCGGTGTGGCCATGATAGGGCTGGACCTGACCGTTGAAGAGGCTGGCCACACTCTCCAACACGCGCACCGAGGTCGTGCCCACCGCGACCACACGCCCACCACTCCGCCGCGTCTCATTGACCAGCTCAGCCGTGGCCTCATCGATGTCGATCTCCTCACTATGCATCTTGTGGTCGCGCACATCCTCGACATCGACTGGACGGAAGGTATCCAGGCCAACGTGGAGGGTCACGAAACCAATACGCACCCCCTGGGCACGTAGACGATCGAGCAGCTCCGGTGTGAAGTGAAGTCCAGCCGTGGGGGCCGCCGCCGACCCGGCGATCCGCGCGTAGACGGTCTGATAGCGCTCAGGATTGGCCAGCGGCTCACGAATGTAGGGCGGTAAGGGCATGCGCCCTATCTCCTCGATGACCTCGGCGACCGCCGGCGGCGTGGTCTGGGCCCGCTGATGGACGGCCAGATAGTCGGGCGGCAGCGTAAAGCGAATGAACCGTCCACCCGCTTCGGTACGTCCAAGAATCTCGCCCTGAAGGCGCGGCGGCAGGCCCACCTCCCGATCCTCGCCAAAGAGAATGCGTGCACCCTCGCGCAGTCGCCGACCAGGACGAACCAACGCTTCCCAGATGTCCGTTCCCAGATCGGCCCGATGGGCCAGGAGTAGCACCTCGACCGCCCCGCCGGTGCCCTCTCGCTTGCCCAGCAGTCTAGCGGGAATAACGCGACTCTGGTTGGCGATCAGCAGGTCGCCCGCCCGCAGATACTCGCCGATATCGCGAAAGTGGCGATGCTCTAAGGTCCCTGTAGCACGATGGACCACCAGCAAGCGCGAGGCATCGCGCGGCTCGATTGGCTGCTGAGCGATCAGTTCCGGCGGCAGCTCGTAGTCGTAGTCACTGATCCGAAAGGAAAACTCCTCTCCTCCCCCTCCTCGATATTCTTCTGGAGTCTGCTTTCGCTCTTGGAATTCTAGTGAATCGCCTTTCATCATCTATCAATCCTTTGTCTCTATTTATAGCTCTTTAACAGAGGAGCACGCTGCGATCCTGTACAGTGCTAAACAGAACGGAACAAAGAGCACATTCCTTCATAGCTCTCTGAACCGTGATTTATGATAGCACGTCCGCCTGGCCGAGGAAAGCCGAGCCATCAGCAGGGCCTGGGGCGAGCCGCCAGGACCAGCAAGCCGCCAGGATAGAACAACCTGTCCAAAAGGACAGTTTTTGGCTCTCCGACTTGGCGATATGTCGGTATGAGGAATGTCCCTTCTTTCAGAGTTGTTTTATGTAAAGAGAGTATGAAGAGAGTGTCTCGCTACCACAGCGCCCCATAATCTATGGAACAGGTCAAGAGATCTCTTCTGTAGATGCGAGCGCCTTGCCACGCACCCTCTTCTTTCAGGACAATCTACACTACCGCCGGTACACAGCTTTGATAGCACTTCAGTGCTTCTATTCAATATAGATACATAGACTTCAATTTCTGTATCTATTGGGAGTGAGTGGAACAGGAAGGATAATGCAGCAACACGATCCCCGACTGTCAGAACTGCGCCTATTCCCAGAGGAGAAGACGAGCCAGTCTTGCGAGCGGGTAGAGCGCAATGGCCATAGCAACGAGCAAGAGCGGCGAACGGGAGAGACGGTAGCCCTGCCGGTAGCTGAGCCGAGCCTCCCGGGTGCTGCCGTGCCGGGCGAGCGGCAGGGGAGCCAGTCAGCAGCGATTATTGAGACCAACAAATGGCTTGTTTTCGCCATCCTGGCCATAGGTGTCTTCATGGCCACTCTTGACGGCTCGATTGTCAATATCAGTCTGCCTGCTATAGCGAATTATTTTCATGTACCGCTCAATGGAGCCGTCGAGTGGGTCACTATTGCTTACCTGGTCACCACGGCCTCTATGCTGCTGACAGCAGGGCGTCTGGCCGATATGGTGGGGCAAAAGCCGGTGTGGTTGCTGGGGCTCATCATCTTCACCCTTGGCTCGGCCATTTGCGGGGCAGCGCCATCGCTGCTCTTTCTCGTCATTGCTCGTGGCTTCCAGGGTATTGGTGGTGCCATGATGATGGCCATCTCGCCAGCCATGCTGACCAGCGCCTTCCCTCCCACGGAGCGGGGGCGAGCTTTGGGCCTCAACGCCATTAACGTCGCCCTTGGCGTCAGCGTTGGCCCCACCGTAGGTGGACTGATTACCACCTCTCTCTCCTGGCGCTGGATCTTCTATGTGAACGTTCCGGTTGGCATCATTGGCCTCCTCGCCACCTGGTTCCTGCTGAAGGAGCGCCATGCCCAGCGTCAGGGGCGTTTCGATCCACTGGGAGCATTGACCCTGGGCCTGGGCCTGGCCGGCATTACCCTGGCCCTTTCCTTCGGCCAGGAGCTGGGATGGTTCTCGCCCTTTGTTATGGGTAGCTTGCTTGTCGGTCTGGTGGCCCTGACCGCGCTCTACTTCATAGAGCAGCGCGTGGCCTATCCAGTCATCGACTTTTCACTGTTACGGCGACGGGTCTTCCTTTCGGCCAACGTCAGCCTGATTCTCTGCTTCATGTCGCTCTTCGCGGTTAGCTTCCTGATGCCGTTCTATCTGGAGCAGCTGCACGGCTTCCCGACGGAGGTGGCCGGCCTCTTACTGACGCCGCTCCCCATCACGCTTGCCTGTGTAGCACCGCTCAGTGGAAGTCTGGCAGACCGCATTGGCTCGCGCTGGCTGGCGGCCACTGGGCTGGCGATCTCATGTCTGGGATTGATTTTGCTAGGCCAGCTCAATGCCCACAGCTCTATCTGGGATATCATTTGGCGCCTGGTGGTCACAGGTCTGGGCCAGGCAATCTTCCAATCGCCCAACAGCAGCGCGCTGATGGGCGCTGCCCCGCGTGAGCAGCAGGGCAGCGCTTCTGGCTTCCTGGCTACGGGCCGCACGATGGGCCAGAGCATCAGCGTAGCCCTGGCCGGCGCGGTCTTTACCAGCCTGGGCGGGGCCAACGCCGGCCTGCAGCTTGTCATGTTACGCACCCACGGTGTTCTTTCCGCCACCAGGGCTGCCGCGCTTGAGCAGACCTTCTCTCATGCCTTCCAGAGCGCCTTTCTGGTCTGCGCTCTGATCGCTATCATCGGCGTAGGGACCTCGCTCGTGCGTGGCAAGGAGGAGCGACGCAGACAACAGGCCAGGTTGAGCGAGCTAAGCCACTAGGCTCCTGCCTGCTGCCGCCTCCACGATCCCGGTCAGGCAGAGGCTCCGACCCCTGGCGCTCTTCTGCACCCGTGAGCCAACGCTCATGAGAGTGGGGAGTGCGAAGAACGCAGAGCCTCTCCTTTTCCGGCTTTTTTTGCTGCTATGATTACAGGAGGATCATTCTCACAAAGGAAAGTTGGAATACGTCTATGACCCTTGCACAGGCCATTCTGCTCTTCGTGGCCGCAGTGCTCGGCGGCATGCTGAATTCGGTTGCTGGTGGAGGCAGCTTCATCGGCTTTCCAGCACTGATCTTTACCGGTGTACCTTCCATCAATGCCAACGCCACCAACACAGTCGCGCTCTGGCCCGGTGTGGTGGCCAGCGCTGGTGCCTATCGGCGCGAGCTGGCCCGGCAACCGCGGGCACTGATGGTAGTGTTGGGGGGCACCAGCCTCATTGGCGGCGTTCTGGGTGCACTGCTCTTGCTGCGCACACCTCAGCAGACCTTTACCCTGCTGATCCCACCGTTACTCTTGATCGCCACGGTGCTCTTTGCCGTCAGTCCACGGCTGACAGCCCTCCTGCGTAAGCGGCGCGCAGTAGCGGCTTCCCCGGCGGCTAGCGCTGCCGCTCCAGTGGCGACTGCCGGCCCGTCTGTGGCTCAGGAGGCCACGCTTTCTACCGAGGTCCTGACGAGCGAGACCCTGGCCTTGAGTGCCGAGAAGCTTTCTCCTCTCAAGTTGGTCAGCGTCTCCTTTTTCCAACTGCTGATCGCTACCTATGGAGGTTACTTCGGCGGCGGGATCGGCATCTTGATGCTGGCCACCCTGGGTATGATGGGCATGGAAAATATCCATGAGATGAATGGCCTCAAGACTCTGCTGGCAGGTCTGATCAACGGGGTTGCAGTGATTACCTTTGCCCTGGCCGGCGCGGTCCTTTGGCCCCAGGCCCTGCTCATGGTAGTGGGAGCCGTAATCGGTGGCTACGGCGGCGCCTACTACGCTCGTAAAATTGATCAGCGCTGGGTACGCCTCTTTGTGACCCTGGTCGGCGTGGCGATGACGCTCTACTTCTTTATCAATATCTATATCCTGGGACACAGTGGAAAATAACTGCTGTCGAGCCGAGGCTGCCCACAGATAAGCAGCTGAGTCTCTCGGAAGAGCAGAGCGAGCGGCCCCGAAGAGCAGCGGAACTTTCAGGACAACGGCTTCGTCCTTCGGATGGAGAAATTCATCTGCGAAGGAGGTGCCCCGATGTCGATCATGTACCGCCTCTGGAAGGGGCCGCTTGCGATTTTATTCTTGCTGCTCCTTACGTTTCTACAGACCGAGCCCGTGCTGGCCTGCGGGGGACTGGTGGCCCCCAACGGCAGTGTGCGCCTGCAACGCGCCACCACTCTGGTCGCCTGGCATGCGGGCATCGAGTATTACCTGACGAGTTTTACCTACCAGGGGGACGCCAGCCGCCTCGGTTGGATCGTGCCGCTGCCAACCGCTCCGTTGCGTATTCAGGAGGGGGGCGCCTGGACGCTGCAGCGTCTGAATCTGGAGGTTCAGCGGCATCTGCTCCTACGCGGAGGGCAGCCAGTGCAGTTCGACACAGCCAGCGTTCAGGTAGTGCAGCACGTGCAGATTGGCGCCCTCAATATCACGGTGGTCAAGGGGAGCGGTGCGGCTGTGCTCGACTGGGCCACCCAGCATGGCTTCCTGCTCGACGAGGAAACCCGGGCCCATCTGCTGGTCTACGGTCAGGCCAGCCCTTTTTTTATGGCTGTGCAGTTTGACTCGGCACAGGCCCATCAGCGCGGCCTGACGCAGGGAGACGGCACGCCGCTGTTGATTACAATGCGCTTACCTCAGCTCTGGGTACCGCTGGAGGTGCTGGCGATCGGCACTGATACCGTGAATGCCGATCTGTTCTTGCTGACTGATCAGCCCCTCTATACCAGCGACTGGGCCTATCATTTGGGACTATCACCGGTGGGCAGCCAGGTGCCCGGCGCTCCGGGCCTGGAGATCCGTCTCCAGGAGCCACTAAGCGAGACCCTTTATCACGATCTGGTGAGAGATCGCAATATGGGCTGGGTCTGGCCAGGCAGCTGGCTTACTTATCTCAGTTTGGTAGCACCAGCGCCCCAGGTCACGTATGATTTGCAGGTCACACCCCAGCCAGGACTGATGCACGGCGTGGCCTTCGGGACCCCTCCCCAGCAAGCGCCACAGCCAGGCGGTTTCTCCTTGCCCGGATGGGTGCCCGCTCTGCCCACAGGAAGCCTGCCCATTGTGCTAGAGGTGGTTGCGCTCTTGCTGCTCATCTCTGGCCTGGTACTGTGGCACTACCGGAGCCGCGGCGGCGGCTGGGCCAAAAAGGTTCCCTGGCCTCGCGGGTGACTCCTCCCTTCAGAGACGAGGCGGGTGCAGTCGTGTCCTCAGCCAGGAGCAGGCCAGGTAAGAGCTGACTGCACTCGCTCTGCGCCCCTAGATGAAGCAGCGTCAGACAAAGGCGTGATCGCCAGCACGAAACGCTGTTTTTTCTCTCCAAGTGCCACCTCTTCGCCTGTGCCAAGCTGCCTCCAGATCTTCTTCCACTCTTCTTCCGCCCGACCTGCTCTCTCATCCTTTGCAGCTACCCGCCTGATGTTCTCTCTGGCCTGTTCAACCAGAATTTATATTTTTTATCGACTTAAAAATCGATATTACTGCCTGCTTCTTAGCGGGCAGGCAGTAATATCAAGTGGGGATTACAATTTTAATAGCAAGGTTCTCTGGGAACTGACTGTACACAGGAAATCTGATAGAAGTTAGGAAATATGTCTAAAATTGCCAGCCGATGCCTTGAAAAATAGGCCCATAGAAGCGTAGTACAATAAAGAAGCACTTGCAATCGTCTCACGTCCAGACCAGTCAGCGGGGTCCAGGCTGGCAGGCCGGGGATGGGCGAGGACTCAGTGAAGCAGCGAAGAGAGCAACCAACAAAGAGGTCGCAGAGCAGAGCAGAGTAGCGCCGCGCCGCGGCCAGTCAACGAATGGGACGAGGCAAGAGAGCGCGCTGTCACAGGGCAAGAGAGGATCTGGATGAAGCTCAGGAGGAGCAAAAAATATCGTAGGGAGCGGTTGTGTCTATGAATATCTTGCATTGGCTGAAGCAATTGTGGCGAGGCAAGGGTCAAAGGCGCGGGCTGCGGAGAGCGGCGCCATTGCAGATGGTTGCTGGGACAGGAGCAGCGGAGCGAGGGCCAGCGGAGGCTCATCCAGAGCAGGCTGCGAAGGCTAGGCGAGACAGACGCCCGGTCAGTCCAGCAGCGACCACCTCTTTCGGATCAGCATCCCCTGGGGCCTTGCATACTGCTGGCCTCCTGACCCGTGTAGCAATTGGAAGCTGGCCAGGTTGCGGCTCCGCGAGTGATCCAGGCTATGGAGGCAACGGGCAGCTTCAGCAGCCCAAGGTCACGGATCAGCTGGAGCTGGTAGGAGCTGGCAGTACGCTCGTCCAGCGACAGGCGCTGGAGCGATATCCGACTGTCAGGCTTCCCCAGCCTCCCCAGGTGGCGGCTTTCGCCAGGCGCTACTTGATAGATACAGATTACCTGCTGCCGAAGGATCTCATTGAAGCTAATCGGCTCGACTTCCAGCACTTCTACCTCAAGCATGTCCTCAAAAGCAATTACCTGGCGCCGCTTGACAAGGAGCGAGTGCGGGCTATTCTCGACGTTGGCTGTGGCACAGGGCGGTGGGTCATCGAGATGGCGCGGGCTTTTCCGCAGGCGCGTGTCTATGGTATTGATCTGGAGTGGTCGACGCCGCCGCAGAAGCTGCCCCCGAATGTGAGCTTTTTGCAAGGGAACGTTCTGCAGGGCTTGCCTTTTCCCGCACACACTTTTGACTATGTTCACCAGCGTTTGCTTGCTATGGGTATTCCAGCGAAGAGCTGGCCCTTCCTGTTGCAGGAGTTGCAGCGGGTGACAGCGCCCGGTGGCTGGATCGAGCTATTCGAGGGGGGTGACACCTTTGTGAACGCGGGTCCCGCTCTCAGGCTGTTCATTGAGTGGTATCGCCAGGCTAGCAAGCGAGCTGGCTATGATCCGGCCCTTGCGGATCGTCTTGGCAACCTTTTCCAGGAGCTTGGTCTGCACCATGTTCGTTTGGAAACGCTGAGCGTACCGGTTGGTCCCTGGGGTCGTCACGAGGGGGTGATGCTACAGAAGAACCTGATGGCCACCTTTCCAGGTCTTTTCCCGCTCTTACATCAGCAGCTCAATATTGATGAGAAACAATTTGATCTCGTACTGCGAGAAATCGATCGAGAAATGGAAATATTACAGGTAGAGTATCAATATTACGTAGTCTATGGGCAGAAATGATAGCCTGTCAAGCCAGTTGCTCAAGTACCCGGAAATCATGGGGATGGAGCAAGACCCAGATCCTCTTACGCCTAGCGGGGGCACGTACCAGTGTCCCCGTCACGCTGACCAGGCGTCGATCGCGATGAGCATCGCAAGCAAGTGCATACTGGGAGGATTCGAGGGAGAGGTGCAGAGTACCCAGTTCAGGACTTTTCAGGCGTACCTGTCCTCGCTCTGTATCCTCCCAGTGTAATTCAGTGATCACGCCAGTGATTGTCTGCTCCTTTCCACTGCTTCCATCCTGGCTGGCTCGCAGGAGCTGAGCAGCCTTTTCAAGGTAGGGGATTGAAGAGCGATGCAGCTGCAAGGGAGGAAGATGAGAGAGGTCACTAGGAGCAGACAAGAGAGGCGACCAGCTAACAGAGTACTCCACGGCGGTATCACCAACCACCCTGAGCATTTCGGCAACCGCGCTGCACATATTGGCATTCAATCCTTCTGAGTAGTGCTCGACTAGAAGTCGATCATCTCCTGCCCGAGCTGCAGTGCTAAGCATGAGCAGTCCTCTCGTAATCCGCTCGACGACCCTCCTTCCAAGAGGAATGGGAGATCCTTCCAGAGAGGAAAACGGCAGCTGCCCTTGCTCACTGGTCACCGGGGCCTGAAGTACAAAACCGAAGCTCGATTGATAGGTGTGACCGAATTGGAAACGTCTGGTGAACCTCCTGGCAGTAGCGGTTGGCTGCGCGAAATAGCGCTGTCCTATCAGTTCCATACAAGCAGAAAAGATAACCAGGTTTCTGCAGCCACTCAAGAAGGAAGACACGGTCTCTAGCGAGGGCAGCTCTGAGGATGAAATAAGCAAGCGCAAGTAAATGGCATCAGCACTGGCTGCTTGAATGCGGCTAATGAGGGTGGTTGGAGGTACATGCTCAATCTCCGCCAGTCTGTGCAGAGCTTCGGTCAGGCGCAGCTCGGCTCCTCCCAGATCCTTCGAACGCGGTAACGCAATGAGCATCGGCTCACCCAGCTTATTGGCCGGACCGGCAAAGACCAGCAGCTGCTGGTCACTGTACTCGATCTGACGCCAGCCATGCGCTTGCAGGTAAGCCTGGACATCGGCAATGCTCACCAAGTCAAGCGGGAGCTCCTCTAACGATCTATGCATCATAACCTTACCTTCGCTTGCGCCTCATCAAGCAGGCTGAGCAAGACTGCTTCCGTAAAGAGGTTCGCTTTAGGGATATAGATTGTTTTAGATCTTACCTGATCAATTTCAACACGTCCTTGAGGCTTCCAATAGTAACAACACTTGTAGATGCTCAGGCATTCCTCACTTTGATGCAGCCAGTGATCAATACTTGGTGGCAGGCAGAGTAGTAATAGAACAGAAAAGATGCTGTTCACGAGCTTGCGATAGTTTTTTGCAGGGAGATCATAAACGATATAGTCTCCTCTGAGGCGGTAGTTGCGCGAGGCTTTCAATTGCGCATCTACCATCATGCTGCCACTATCGTCGATCTCGCCGTCGATTATCCTTGGCCTACGAAAAGAAATATCGATGCCATAATCCCTCTTCAGGAGCGAGTAATTGACACCAGCTCTGGCGGCAAGAGCCAGGACATATGCCAGGCTGAGCTCCTCGGCACGATGGGCCTCTGGCATCATCGAGGGTGTAGGAGGCGAGGGCGAAGCGGGAGAGAAAAGGTCGGCCCTCTCTTCAGTTGCCATGGCTCAACTCCTATCCTGAACCTATCAGGCGGCTTTAGAGAAGGAAGAGCGCCCACTCCTGTTCTTGACGATCCAGTGGCCAGCAAGCCACAGTTTCCAGTCCCAGACTGGCTGCTTCAGCGTGTAGCTGATCAACCTCGCTCCGCGAGGTACGGCGTAGCAGCTGCCGTACGAGGGCCTCCCCCACGCGGCGACTGACATATGGCGCTTGCCTGTAACGTCCTCGGCAGCAAGTTGTGACATAGATACAGACAGGACAGCCATCGTGTGCGTGGCAGGAGAGTTTGCTACTCTCGTCCTCTGCAAGCTGGTCGCCGCCATACTGACGGGTCCATTCTGCCTCGTCAGCAATCTGATCGATGACCACCTGCCCCGAGAACGTCTGGGCAAGGGGTTCCATGGGTCCAATGGACAACAGCCAGCTGCGCGCAAACTCCTCACGCCAGCCCTGCTCCATTGGCTGCTGGGGGTCCTCTGCCAGGTTAATCGGGCAAAGCACAGAGGCCAGCAAGGCTTGATAGACTTCCCTCGGTCGCGTTTTCAGGGCATGGGCAAACACCTCCGAGAGTCCAGCACCGCCCTCATAGCCTTCCCAGACAACTACCTCACACCGCTGGACATCATACCAGTACTCCAGTGCCTGCTCATTGACGCCACTCATAGTAGCAATAGTTTTGTAGAGCATATGAGCAGCAGTATGGAGAATCAGCTCGCTGTCCAGATGCTTGGGCTGCCCCTGTACCTTGATCTGGCCAAGCTCCTGGTGGAGCTGCTGATCAGTGAGTAGCGTCGTGACGAGATTCTGAAGCTGCCAGCGAATCCCATCGGTAGTGAGGTCGTAGCGCAGGGGGATCTCATAGCGAGCCAGGAAGGAGAGCGGTGGCCTCTTTTGCGGAACATAGTGCCCGTTGGCTTCCGGAAGCATCCGACGCGCGGAGACCTCTGCCCCTTCGACTATCGTCACGCCTTTCATGGTCTTAAGAAGACTGAGGGAGAAAGTGAGTCGTCGCTCTGCTGGGCCAACCGTGTAGCTGCGCTTTATCACCGGAGATGCCTGCAACGTTACGTAACGAAGCTGCGAGTCACAGCAGTGGCGTGTACGACTGATACTATAAATCATGCGACAATTCTCGCACATCTTAACGACTTGCTGCCCTTGCTTATCCGTCTCTAAAGTTCTTACAGAGACCTTATATGGCGCGAAAAACTCGGCGTGATGCAATCCCTCAGCCCCTCGAAGCCGAATGGTGATTTCGTGGTCGCTACTTCGCTCCGGGAGAGGGACAACGTCTATGGTTGAGATATGACGAGCGTAGTAGCGATAGAGCGTTCTGTAAGGAGTGAGCGCATTGGCAAGTACGCCGATGTTCTCTAGCTCAACCTTGGTTTCGGGCTCTACTCCCTCCCCTCTAACCAGGCTGGCATTGACAAGAATTGGCTTTGTGGCCAAGAAATAACCCTCTGGCAAGAGATACTCCACCCTGTAATTGCAAGCGTTGTCACTAATATCGTCCAGGTGGAGATAGAAGCTAGCCTGCAGCACAATTTTCATAGCCTCAGGTGGATAGCGAAGGATTCTCTTATCCTTAAAAAGCTCTTCTAGTTTGAAAAAGAATTTGTATAACCTTTCTACATCACTAAAATTTTTTATTCCGTTATCAGCAACATTTTTCCACAAATCAGCCATTCTACTAATTATATATGAGATCCTTTCAATGGTATGTCTGTCTTTAGTACTATACAGAAGATGCGACAGATAGTCATTCATCTTGAGGAAATGTCGTGAGATCTCCTCAGAGGAGGAATCCTCTTGCTTTAGGAAATCCAGGCTCAAACGTGCAGTTTCTTCCAGTGTGCATATTTCATCTTCTACATGATCTATAAGTGATTTTATCCCTAATTTATATTCCAAATCTACTTTATTGATATTTATCCACTTTTTCAAAAATTTCAACTTTTCCTCTAAAGATGCGTCACTATATTTAGTTATATCATTTTTATAATATTGATTAATTATACCACAATTACTAATATTATCCCAGATCCATTGCAGCAATCCTTTCTCCACCTTGTGCAGAGAGGTATAGGCAGCTAATTCCTTCCGCTTTCTTGAGATGATACCATGTATTGAGGAGATAACAGGATTGTCAGTCTTCAGCGGCAGCTCGTAGCTGCCCTCGATCAGCCGCCTGTAATGGCGGAGGTAGAAATGGCTAATCGGGGAGGTATCCAAGACCAGCATGCTATAGGCAGTCGAGCGCCAGCCCCGACCGGCTCGGCCACGCCTCTGAATAAAGGAAAATAGAGTGTGAGGAATAAGATACTGGATGACAGCTTGAATACGACTATCATCAACGCCAATTTCAAAAGCTGCCGTAGCTAGTATAATATCCTCGTCGTAATGAGCGGCTTTAGCCTTAGATGTCACTTCCACTATTTTCAATGGTTGTATATGCAGATCAGGGAGTTCGCTGGTGCACTGCCCGCCTGCAGGCAGGCCACGCCAGCACTCGCCCTGCTCATAGATGCGACAAGAGGCTGGAGCTGTACGCGGACACCGACGCTGGTTGAAGCAGAGCTGTTCCAGGTTACAGCGAAATGACCAGAGCCGGCGCTGCTCCTCGGCATCGCTGATCTGCGCACGGAATCTGCCGACCATATCCAGGGAATCACAGAAGACGGTGCTTCGCCCCTCTCCTCTGAGAAGGGCATGACCCACGGCCATCACTGTCTGAATCAGTAAGGAGGAGGCCTCTACCCGCTCTTCGGGCTTCTGCAAGACATAGAGTAGCTCAAGGCCTGTCGGTACGCTGCTGTCATCTTCAGCCTTATGCACAACAAGCTGGTCAGACTTCCCTCCATAGAATAAGTTGGCGGCAAACCTCTCAGGCTCAAGAATAGTTGCACTTGCTGCTAACTTGGCAAGCGCTTGACCATCTCTGAGTTCCTCAAGGCGCCTCAGCATATGATGGATATGAGATCCGTAGATTGAGTGATAGACGTGAGCCTCATCAAGTACAATACCAGCTATAGATTTGATGTAGTTCTCAAACTTCTCTAGAGGATATATAGATATTTGATCAAAGGATTCAGCAGTCGTAATCAGCAGATGCGGCATCAGATCGGCATGATAGTTCCTTCCAATAGAGATATGAAAATTTGCTCCACAGCTATTACATTTCAATAGCGTATTCTTCCTGTTATTGTATTTTTTAGGATCTAATTCGTAATGGCCTTTTTTACAAATCACACATTTATCTATATATCTGAATGTATAACCTTCAAAGATCTCACTGTTTTCAAGGGCAGACTCGGGGTCTGGTCCCACCCCACCAAACTGGAAACCTATCGTGATACGTTTCCCTTTAGGAGGGACAGCCCCACCCCAGAGGCTCTTTAGGCTTATTTCCAACTCGGCGCGATACACATAGCGCAGGGCCCGCTCCAGTTGGTCCTTCAGCAAGGTGACTCGCGGATAGAGCAGAACGAAGCGCGGCACCTGATTGGCAGGTACTTCTTCCGCCAATTGGCGAGTAATCTCATAGATAATAGGCAGCAAGAAAACCTCAGTTTTACCGCTCCCTGTGGGAGCAGTAATCACCATACCCTGACGATGGCGGATGACTTCCAGCGCTTTTTTCCAGCCCTCGACTTGGAAAGTAGAGACACGGAGTTCCCCCTCTCTAGCAGCGGTGCTACTGTCCTGATGCTGCTGCTCCTCTTCACTGGGCCTCAAGAGTCGAGCAATCATCTCAAGCTCTCCTGGCAGATCTTCCAGGCGAAGAAGGCGCGGCGGTCGCCGCCTTACCAGCGCTTCCATACGCATATGCTCCACCAGTGATCTCGACGGCCCCAACGCATCGAAGCGCTGTCGGAGCTGCTTCAGAAGGCGAACAAGTTCTATCGCCCGAGGCAAAAGGATGTCTCCTCCCAGAGCAACGAATTCCTCCCTCAGCTCTTCCCTCTTACAGAGAGGCTCTATACGCTGATGATAGCGTTCCCAGAGCAAGTTTGGCGGGGGAAAATCGCGAGCGGTTATGATATCTCGCATCATATCCTGAAGCAGGTCCCGCATCTCCTCATAGGGGGACATGGCCTTCTCCTTTCCAACAACTAGCCGTCTGCCTGTTCGAGCTGTATGAGAATGGAAGCAACGAGCTCCTCCAGATACTCCCGGCGAAAGAAGGCGGTCAGTCGACGGGCTTTCGGTTTGCAGGGCAGCACCTCCAGCCGGCCCGTGCGGCGCGCCGCCAGCTCCATCGCCTGCCGGTAAGCTCGACTCGTCGCATACCCCAGGCAGGCCACGTAGTGCTCTCCCCAGCGCTCCAGATAGCGAGTCAGCCGCCCGGCAACGAGCTCGATTTGCTGCTGGTTGCTTCCCTCCAACCGGAAGTCGTAACCCAGCACTTCTGGGGCCTGCTCCCACTCCTCGGGCACCGGCCCATACAGGCCCGAGAGCGTCACCCAGTGAATGCCGTGCAGCTGCTCACCAAGTGCCGCCTGCAGCCGCTCTCTGACGTAGCGGTGCGTGCGCGACTGCGAATAGGGTTTCTCTCCCGAGCAGGGCAACACCAGCAACAGGCGCTTGTCCACCGGGGGAGCATAGCCATTGCTGACGATGTTGAATGCCTCGGGGGTGTAGGCCAGGGAGACGGCCCGACGGCCACCGGTCCCCGCTGGCAAGCTGGGCTGACTGGTCCCACCAAACGAACGCCTCGAGCCGAGCCGGCGCAAGCGCTCGTCTCGCTGCTGAAGCCGGGCCAGAGCCTCTCGGAGGCGCTCATGCCCCTCCACCCAGCGCAGCAGAAAGTCCGCCAGGGCGTCTGCTGCCACCGCCTGGCGCACCTCCTCCACCAGGCGGAGATCTTGCTCGAGATTGTGCAGCGCCACCTCGGCATAATAGCGGCTCTTATAGGACCCGTTCTCTAATGGGCGACCCGCTGGGGTGAGGGATGTCAGCCCCGCCTGCAGCTCCGCGAGCGAGCTGGTCTGACACACCGGGCAGCTACAGGTCCACTCTTGCAACTCCAGGACCGGCACAAAGTGGTGCCTGACTGGATCGTGATAGCGCAGGCTGCGCGCCATCTGCACGTAGGTACTGGAGTCAAAGGTATCCACTCCAAGATAGGCGAGCAGCGGGATGAGCGTGCCTGTGACCCCAAACAGGTGCACCGGGGTCGTGGGCCGCTCGGCTGCCGGAATGCCCTCGATGGCGGCCTGCACCAGGTCGATGATGGTCAGCAGCTTCTCGGCCCCCCGCAGGCGCAACGGCACCAGCGAACCGATGGCAATCCCCAGCGGGATGCGCTGCAGTCCCTCGGCCTCGCGCAGCGCAAAGACGCGCTGCACCGCGTGGCGCAGGTCGTCGGGGGTCTGCCCATGGACCGCCGCATACACGAACGGGGGAGGGCCAGACTGCTCCGCCAGCAGGCGCAGGGTGATCCCCACATTGGCCAGACTGCGCGCCATACGCGCCTCGGCCTCTGCGCGCACCAGCCCGGATGGGAGCGGATAATCGAGGGTGGCAAGGAGACTGGCCCCGAAATCCTGCTGCAGGTGAAGAATGGTCTGCGGCGTGGCCTCCAGTCCATAGCGCGAGAGGTCCAGCTGGCTGTTCCACAGCAGCCGGAAGCCTCCAGAGTCACAGAAGAGAGGCGCCCGATAGTGCAGCTCAGGAAAGGCGGCCTGATAGTGCTCGCGCAAGGGGCGCTGCCGCCAAAAAGCCAGCCACTTGGGGCGAATGGAAAAATCAAGGAAGTGGAGGACCTGGGTCATGATGGGCCTCTGCTGGCGCAGCAGCCCATGTGGATGAGCCTGCAGCACATATTTCCAGATTCCTCCTCCGCGCGGCGTGGTGCCTGTGATCAGGGAGGCAACAGGAAAGAGTGTCGGCGTCTCCAGATCTCCTTCGCTGAGTCGAAAACATCCAGAACGCGGACCCCTCTCGCGGCAGCCGCGGAATCCCACAGTGGTCATATTCTTCCCATCTTCACCCTCATATTTGTGCAAAAAGGCAGGCTCTCCTTTCCGGGGACGGCCATCGGTTTCCTCTGACTTTAGAGGCTACTTTTTAAAAAAAAGTATACTTCGTTCTCTTTGAAAAGGCAAGCTGCTCTACATTTTCGAGCCATTTGCTCCTCGCACATTAATGGCAATACCCCCAAACTTCCCGACTCTTTTTGAACTGAGCTGCCTCATTCCTGACCTGCCAGCGATTGCCACTATACACCTCCCATAGATTAGCTAGTTTGCTCTCGCCGTGGGGGCGAGAGCCTTACTTATTGCCAATTCGCAGCTCGCTTGGTTCCGCAATCAAGGAAGGCAGGGCACATGGCGAGCACGACCTCACCTCTGCCAGGCCAGGATAAGACTGCCCAGTATTGCATACAAAATCCAGCCGTCCGAGAAAGCAGTGGCTCTTGAGACACAGCCAGCTGCCAATCGGACGGCAGGAAGGCGCGAGAGCACAATTCTGCCAGGTGAGACACAGGCGAGCTAGCTTCACCCCTCATTCTCAGATTGTCTCTGCCTGTGTGCTAAGTCGCTAGAGCCACTGAGGCCACTAGAAGCACTGCCCTCCGAAGGTATTACTCGCATGCCAGCTTGCTGCGGCGATTTGGCTATAGCCGCCGTTTGACGGGCGGCACAGCGTGGGCAAACCAGCCGTGGCAGCCTCTCTTTCAGCCAGATGGGTGGCGCGGTCGCAGCAAACACAATCGATCTCCCCCTTTGGGGCCTGCAGTCCCAGGCAACGAGAGCCCCGATTGCCTGACCAGACAAGCAGGCAGGAATTGCCGCTGTTCTGCGTCTCTCCTCTAAGGAGGACACGCGCCACCATCTGACAACTGACAGAGCACTCCCGAAAGTACCGGTTCACTCCCTCCTGGTCGCTTCTGCTTCTGCGCCTTCTACGGCGAACTCTCTTCTCTTCCCAGGCTCTCAGGCTTGCTCACTGTGGATCTCAGCCGGTCGTGGCGCTGGCGGTGGCTCCTGTTGCCGGAAGTAAGGCATCACTTCTTTGGCCATCATCTCCTGATGCTTGAGCACCAGGTAATCAGGCATGCCGTCAGTACAGCCCCCAGTGACCAGCATGCCAGCATGCAATACCTCCGTGTAGTAGCTCAGCTTCTCGATAACGGTCGCCGGGCTGCCAGCAATGACCACCCCCTGCTCCACCAGCTCCCTGAAGGTCGTGTCACCAAAGCCAAAACTGGCCCGGTTCTCAATGGCGGCCCGAATGCTGCGCAGGCTCATGTAGCCTGGCGGCATGAAGAACTCCGTCGGGACCTTCATGGCCTTCTGGAAGAGCCACATCATGTAGCGCTCACCCTCTTTCATGGCCAGGTCGTCGGTCTCGGCGATGGCAATAGGTACGCAAAAGGCAAGCTGTTCGGGCTGAGCCTCGTAGCCATATTTCTCCTCAGCCAGGCGGCGATACAATTCATAGGCGCGCTTGCGCTGCTCCATTGGCATGAAGACGGTCATATAGGGATAGCGATGGGCAGCGGCAAAGTCGATGGTCTCCAGGCTGGCGGTGCCCGGCATCCAAATCGGCGGATGCGGCTTCTGCAAGGGCCGAGGCCAGATGTTGACGTAGCGATAGTTGTAGTGCTCGCCCTCGAAGCTGAAAGGGCCGGGCCGCGTCCAGGCCTGGATGATGAGATCGTGCGCCTCGTTCATGCGCTCGCGGCTGAGAGTGGGATTAATGTTGTAGCTGAAGTATTCCATGCCGGTGCCACGCACAAAGCCGGAGATGATGCGCCCACCGCTGATGACATCCAGCATGGCGATCTCTTCCGCCACGCGCAGCGGATCGTCGTGCAGCGGCAAGGCATTGCCGATGATGCCGATCCGGGCCCGCTTAATGCGCTGGGTCAGCACAGCAGCCATGATGTTGGGTGAGGGCATCGTACCGTAGGCATTCTGATGATGCTCGTTGACGCAAACGCTGTCCCAACCCAGTTTGTCGGCCCGCTCTAGCTCGTCAAAGTAGCGGTTGTAGAGAGCGTGACCCTTCTCGGGATCATAGATGCTGTTGGGCAGCGTCACCCAGGCCGAGTCGTACTTTTCGTCAAAGTCGGGTGGTAGATCAGGCCAGGGCATGAGATGGAAGTAGTGAAAAGTGAGTCGAGGGCGGCTCATGAGGGTCTCACCTCCTGTTGCTACTGCCGTGGCTCCGCGAGAAATGAGGAGATGTGCGCAGCCCATTGCTGGGCCTGCTCGAACATGGGCATGTGGCCAGTCCCTTCCAGCATGATTAGCTGCGCACCGGGAATGAGACGCTGCCACTCCTGGCCATAGGCAGGTGGAATCAGACGATCGCGCGCTCCCCACACAATCAGTGTGGGGCAGCTCAGCCGCTGGAGACGCAGCGCCAGCTTCGGATCGTAGTGAGGATTCCAGGCCAGGGCGGCCAGGGCGGTGCGCTCGGCATAGAGGCGGACAAAGTAGTCGGTGTTGATCTCACGCGGAATCAGCGGCGCAGCGGCCATGAGATTCTCAAAGCAAGTCTCTAACAGCTGCTGAGGACTCAGGGCAAAGATGTCGGCGATCGGCACCCCTTTGACACGCAGACCCGCAGCGTTGGAGAGAACCAGCCGACTGACGCGCTCGGGATACCAGACGGCGATTTCGGCGGCCATCCAGCCTCCAAGTGAGTGCCCAACCAGGGCGGCACGCTCAAGACCCAGGGCCGCCATGAGATCGCGGAAGTACAGCACGTAATCGCTCATATCGTGCATCCAGTCTGGCCGCTCGCTGAGGCCAAAACCAGGGATGTCGGGGGCAAAGAGGTGGAATCGCTGGGCCAGTAGCCGATGGTAGTCGAGCCAGAGATTGCCAAGATGGGTGCCGTGCAGGTAGAGCAGCGGCGGGGCTGTGGGAGGACCGGCTTCGAAGAGATGGGTGGCTATCCCTTGCACTTCAATGGTGCGCTCAATCCGGTCGCCAGTGCGATCGGCTTCGGTCATCGCTGACACTCCTTTCTCTCCAGATGCAGGGCAAGAGCATGACCTCGCTCAGACGCAGGTGAATGCCTGGGTCCAGCCGTCGACCCAGACGGCTCCCCCCCCTTGCTCTCGATAGAAAATAGAAAGGAAACATATGCGGTCGTCCGCTCGCCTCTCGACGACCAGAAGCAGCGGAGGGAGCACAGACAAAACACCGCTCACGGAGAGAAGGATAACATATGCAGCTGTCTCCTCCACGCTTGCCGGCAGGGAGCTCAGGCGAGAACAGCGGGTAACAGGGGGCGAGACGAGTCAATTCGGTAAGATAATCGATCCGGCCCTAGCTAAACAGGACAGGCATGGTCAGATCGCTGTAGGTGCCTTTCCTTCGCCCTTCCGACCCATAGACCACAATCTTCCCCTTCTCTTCCAGCAGGCTCAGGCTCGACTTATACTTGAAAAATGCGGTATCGGCAATAACAAATTCTTCGATATCATCAACAGTAACTCTTTTTCCTCTAAAATGATCGTAAATCTCTTTAGCCAGAATTGCTGGATCATCGTTATGAAGCAAGAATCCCTGTCCCATTCCTGTACAGTCGGAGAAGACAAAGTTACCCGTTGGGTCAACCTTCCACATCGCCCGTTTCATCTCTTTCATCCCTCGACGATGCTTTGTGGCAAAGAAGAGAAAATAATCAGTTGTATTTCTACTATTGCGCATACAGAATGAGCGCACGTAGCGAGCGCCAGCGACAGTTAAGAGCTGCTGGCGATAGAGGTCGTGCAGGCGCCGCTGCCGTGTCTGGACATCGGGGGCATCAAGGGTGATTGTCTGCCATGCGGTGGTACCGAAGAGGGAGTCATAATGTTGCTGCTTGGTCCTGTAATCAGCTTCCAGAAAACGATTGATTTCCTCATGCATGAAGGTGATCAAGACCTCACAGCGAGGGCAGGCCATCAGGTTGCGAATAACATCCATAGGTGCATGGGAGAAGCCAAATGGATCGATAAAGACAAACATGGCATCATAGCGCCTGCAGCCGCTAGCCAGAAGACTGGTCATTGCATCTACAAATCTGCCCGTATATACCTCGTAGGTCGCTGTGGACGGCAGCGGCTGGTACTGCAGATGGGCCTGGAGCTTCTGTCGAAGATGAGCCGCCCGCTTTGGATCAAGCTCCACAAAGAGAAACTTCACTGTACCCCGTTGGAGAGAAGCAGCACGATGCTGCTGATACGCGCTGATCATAATGAGCGGCGAGCCGATTTCTCCTCCAACGTACTCCCCCGGACCGGCAAAACCATCGATCAGCAATCCGCTTCTTCCCTCACGGATAAGGATCGGGAGCCAGGCATCCAGGTATTTGCGCAGAATGACGTGTTTCGCACGCGTGTGATCATCCAGCTTCCAGATCACTGACTGCGGAGCCATTACGCGCTCCTTTCTAGCTCGCCGCTTCTGGCCATCCCCTCCCTGGACAAGACGAGTCACACCACCCTCCTCAGCCAGGCCCTTCGGAGACAGCGAAGCAAGCAGTATACGCCGAGATCAGAGCTTGCAGCACTCCTCGGATCTTCAAATTTTTAATAAACAAACCGCACTATCAGTTTTATCTCTCTCTCTATCGGAGTATACCTAATGACAGGTTCTTTGACAAGAGAAAATCTCCTAAGATAATCAAGCGAGCATTAAAATCTACTTCTGTAGAGTGTGATTGATGACAGGAAGCGGGCCGCGCTGTAGCTGAGCACGGAGCCGATAGCTGATGTGGCAGGCGCAGGGCATGCTGCTGATCACCCCGGCTTTGAGGAACTGCAGGGCTTCCCGTGGGTCCGCCTTGCAGGGGGTGGTTTGCACCTGGCCGAGGCCGTAGCGCTCCAAGAGCAGCCGCACCCACTGGTAGAGCCGTTGCTGCCGCGCCGCCGACGGGCGATATTTGTGCGCCACCACCGCCGGCTCCAGCTCAGCGAGCAAGGGCGTCACCTGTTCCTCGGGCAAGCTTGACTTGAGCAGCCGTGGCATCTGCGGCGAGAAGCGCAGAATATCCACGGTCATCCGCTTGAGCCGCGGCCCCAGGATGTCGCGGATCTGGGCAAACAGCTCGTGATAGGCCGCGCGGTAACCCGCCACGGGAATGATTGGCCCCAGCCGGATCGTATGATCGAAGGCGCCATGATCAATAGCCCAGGCCAGGCCGCCCAGGCGCTCCTCCGGAAGGGCCCCGCCCGGCTCAAACTGCGCCGAGATGACTGCCGGGTTCAGGCTGATGGCCACGAGGGCCAGCCGGCCATCGAGCTGCAAGTAGGGCTCGTAGACCCCCTTGGTCAGGAAGAAGGAGACGATCCCGCGCGCACTGGAGAGATCCAGAATGGTCTGCACCAGCGAGCCGCGCCCCTGCTCATCGACGAACCAGGGATCTTCCTCGACAGGGCCGCCCAGTTCCGCCCAGTTGACCACACTGCCCCGCGGCAGACGGTCCAGCTCGGGGATGACGTCTTCCAGATTGAGCGCCACGCTCTTGAGACCCATCCCCTGTAGGCCGCGCAGGTAGCAGAAGCTGCATTCGACCGGGCAGACGCCCTGGGCGTAGTTGCCCCGCAGGAAGCCGCGAATCGGTTCGGCCTCCCGCTCCTCCTCGCGGGAGCGGGAGCCAGCGATCCAGGTCTGGCGACCCCGACGGTAGGCCACAATCGGCGTCCAGGCCCCACAGGTCGTGCCAGCCCCACCGACAAAGGGGGCAATGAACTGCGGGGTGCCGGCCCCGCCGCGCCGAATGAGCAGGAGGAGACGCGCCTTGCGCTGCGCTTCATCCTCGGCGGGCCAGAGCTGCCGATGCAGCGTCAGCGCCTCACGTGCCACCTCGCTCCGACTGCCGAGACGCCGCAGATGGACCGCCGCCACCAGCGGCGCCAGGCGCTCCGCGGCGGCGCTCGCCTGCTCTTCTTCCTGCCGGCTGTGGGCGTGCAGCAGCAGGTGAGCGGGACGCGCCGGCGCCAGCCGGCGGCGATTCGCGAGCAGGCGAGTCGCCCGCTCGCCCGCCACACCACTGGCCACGGCAGCGTCCAGGACCACCAGATCAATCTCCGCCAGCCGTCGGAGCATCGATGGCTCCCCCAGCATTCTCTCTTTTTCACAAGTTATATGCTGCGTCATCATCGAGTACTCTCCTTGTAGTAGCGCCCCTGGCCTCCCCCATCCCTCCTTGCCCCTCCAGAGCCTGCGGCTCTTCCGTGGCCGATCGTACAAGTTGACAATAAATCGAATATTTGTTCAAGATCGTCTTAATTATACCCGAGCACGAGGACGAAGTCGAGAGAGCAGAGACAACGGGCTAGAAAAACATCAGCGAGCACCCATCTGGCCCCCTGAACGCCCCCCATTTTGGCCCAGTTTCCATCTTGACAGACAACCGTTCCGTATGGTATCTAATCAATAGCAACGCAACCGGTTGCGTACGCAAACCAACCGGCAGGACTAATCAGGACGGATCGCAGCGTGGCGACCGATCAAGCGAGCAACGAGACTGCGGTCAGGGGGGTCTCTGATGACCACACAAGAGCAGCACATGGCAAGCGCCGGCCCGAACGAGCCGCGGCAGCCAGAGGGGCAGCCCAGTCGGGTGCTTCCCGAGCTGAACACTGTGCGGCCCACCATCGCGGAGATCGCCCGGCGGGCGGGCGTCAACAAATCGACCGTCTCGCGCGCGCTGCGCAACGACCCTTCGATTCCGCAGGCCACGCGCCAGCGCATCCAGGACCTGGCTGCGCAGCTCAACTACGTACCCAATGCCAGTGCCCGGCACCTCAACCACGCGCGCACTGACACCATTGCCCTGGTCTCGCGCGCCCTCAACCTGGACACAGGTGCAGGAAGTGCTGATCCCTTCCTGGTTGAGCTGCTCGCTGGCATCGCCGATGAGGCCGCCAGCCATCATCTCGACGTCCTCCTGGTGCGAGCTGAGGAGGGAGAACGCGAGCTAGGCGTCTATCAGCGCATCCTTGGCGGACGGCACGCCGACGGCGTGATTCTGACTGACCTGCGACCGAATGATCATCGCCTCGCCTACCTCTGCCGTCACCGCTATCCCCACGTGCTTTTCGGTCGCTCCGCCGAAGATCTGGCCGAGGCCCGTCTCTATCCCTATCCCTGGGCCGAAGTCGACAACCGCAGCGGGGCCAGAATCGGCACAGAGCATCTTATCAGCTTAGGCCATCGGCGCATTGCCTTCATCGGAGGTGGCGACACCTACCACTGGGAGCGCGATCGGCGCGCCGGCTACCGTGAGGCCCTGGCAGGGGCCAATCTGGCCTACGATCCACGCCTGTGTATTCCAAGCGGCATCTCCCAGAAAGACGGCTATCTTCTCACCCAGCAACTACTCTCCTGGGAAGAGCCACCAACAGCGATCTTTGCCATCAGCGATGTACTTGCCGTCGGGGTAATGCGGGCCGCCCTTGATGCCGGGGTCCAGGTTGGACCCACCTTCTCAGTCATCGGTTTCGACGGTCTTGGGCTTGGCTCGTATCTCACCCCCCCACTCACGACCTTGCGCCAGCCCATCAACGAGGTGGGGCGCATTCTGGTGCACCTACTGTGCGCCGTTCTGCGCGGTACCCCGCCAGAAGAGCCCCACGTCTTTCTACAGCCCGAGCTGATTGTGCGCGCCTCGACGCGCGGTTACTAACCGATCATAGCCACAACGCCAGAGCACACCTGGCTCCCTTGTATCTGGAAGCCAGAGAGGCCAGACCAGTATTGCCGAAGAGGAGAAAGGAACCGTGTACGAAGAGCAGCACGCAGGCCCAGCCTTAGAGGCGCGTCCCGATGGGAAGCGCTACTACGCCCTCAGCGGCAGGCGCCTCTATACCATCGCCACCTTAGAGGGCCGCTTTCCCGATGTAGGCTGGCACCAGCCAGGCGAGATGGGCGGGCTGTGGGCTCCGCCGCTCAAGCTGCTTGACGGCTACTGGCTTGCGCTGCGCCTGCCCGGAAGCGAGGAAGTGCTCTGGCTCACAGACCCCGAGCGCTGGCAATGGAGCACCGCCGGCGTGACATTCAGCTACACCCTGGCAGCGCTGAGCCTGGCCGTCGAGCGACACGAATGGATCGTTCCCGATGAAAGCGCCCTTGTCATCCAACTGACCTTGAGAGCGCTGCCCGCTTCAGAGGGCAGGACTGGCCAGGCAACGCCACACCTGGCAGAGACAGCGCCCGGCGAAGTGCTCTGCGGCCTGGTGGTGCGCAGCGATTTACACGGCGCCTGGATGGCCGAGGAACGCCTCGGCTGGCACGACGGGGAAGACCTGGCCGAGTATGATGAGGAGCTGGCCGCCGTCGTGCTGCGCGACGCGCTCCACCCCAACTGGACGGCCTGCGTGGGAGCCACCGTCGCCCCTGTTGCTTGGCAGGTAGGCGACCCCATCTGGGGGCCAGAGCGCACCGGCGGGCGCGGCACTGGCGCCGCGCTCTGGTATCGCTGCCAGGTCTCTTCCGCCGGGCCTGCGCAGCTCAGTTTCCTCATCACCGGCCCCGCGCGCACCGCGGGGTCGGCTGCCGACCTCTTTGCCCACCTGACGTGTGGGGGACACGCCTCAGGTGGCCTGACGCCCGTGCTCGTCGAAGCTCAGCGCCGCGCCCAGGCTGAGTCTCGCTCCCCCTTCGAGCACTGCGTCCTCTCCTCGCCCGACCTGGCTTTCAACGAGGTCTTCGCCTGGTCTAAGGCCAATACCGCTCGTCTCCTACTGGAGGTGCCAGGCATCGGCACCGGTCTGATGGCCGGTCTGCCCGATTTCCCCTGGTGGTTTGGCTGCGATACGGCCTATGGAGTGCTGCCTCTGCTGCCCAGCGGACAGACCGAGGCCGCTGTGGCCAGCCTGCGCACCCTGGCCGCCTTCGGCGAACGCTGCGACCCTCACAGCGCCGTGCCTCACGAAGTGCTCCCCTATGGCCAGCTCTGGGCGAGTGGCAATCTGGTAGAGCTGCCGCTCTTCGTGCGCGCTCTCTACCACACCTACTGCTGGACAGGGGACCGCGGCCTGCTGAGAGAGCTGTTCCCTTTCTGTCTGCAGGCCCTGCGCGCCTGGCCGCTGGCCGACTGCGACCGGCGCGCTACCCTGGTCCCCCACGGCAAGAGCATCGTAGAGACGCCGGAGATGGCCAGCGATGAGGTGCAGGCGCTGGATGTGGCCGCCTACCTGGCCGAGGCCCTGGACTGCCTGGCAACCCTGGCCGCTGAACTGGACGACCCCGGGCTGGCCACTGACCTGCACCAGCGCGCCGCGCAGACTCGCGCCCATGTGCGCGACGCCTGGTGGGTGCCACGTGAGGGCCTCTTCGGCGATCTCTACGCCTCCCCCTCCAGCCTGCGCCAGCACCAGACCCTGCTGCGGGCCCGCGCCGCCGAGGCCTCCCGCGCTGCAGAGGAGAGCGAGGCCCAGGCCCTGCAGGAAGCAGCGGCAGCCCTGGAGGAAGCCCTCCAGGCACAGGAACAGGCCGCTTCCTCCGACTCCAGCAGCACCCAGCCCGAGGAGGCTCCTCGTCCCTGGCTACTCTACCATATGGTCCAGGCCCTGGCTCTGGATGCTGGCTTGCCTTCCCTGGCTCAGGCCAGCTCACTGCTGGCCCGCCTCCAGACACCCGAGTGGCAGGAAGCCTGCGGGCTGGTTCTCAATGCCCGGCGCAACCGGGCGGTTATGACCTTGCCCTCGGGGGCCCTGGCAGTCGGCGCGGCTCGCTACGGTCGCCCCGATCAGGCCCTGGCCTGGATGCTGCGCATGAGCACAGCCTTCGGCCTGGCCTCACCTGGCACCCTGAGCGAGTACGCCCCCGATGGCGGCTGCTTCTTGCAGCTCTGGTCAAGCTACGGCATCGTCTGGCCCGTCGTCCATTATTTTTTCGGCCTCCGTCCCGATGTGGCCAAACGCCGCCTGCTCTGTATCCCCCAGCCCCCCAGCAGCTGGCCCCGAGCAGCCCTGCGCCAGATCCCTCTCGCTTCAGCTTCTCTCGATGTCGAGCTGACCGCAGAATCGGATGGCCTGCAAGTACAGCTCACAATCAGTGAAGCAGACTGGGAGCTGCTGCCCGGCCTGGCCCTCCTGCCCGACCAGCGTATCCGCGAGGCCCGCCTCAACGGTAGGCCGGTGACGCTCCATCCGGTCCAGCTCTCCGGATTCGAGGAGCGCACCATCTGGCTCGCCCCGGCTTTGCAGCAAACCACTGCTTACGAGCTGCTGGTACGCTGGTCCCCGTCCGCCAGCGGGACTGGTCCCTAGGAGGTGAGCCTGAGCTAGTGCGCACCACAATGACCACTCATTGTATCTAATCAATTATCTTTACTCAATTTTTCTTGCAATGATGCAAGAATTTTGAGAGGAGTAGCAACAGCACTTTTGCTTGATCCGTTTCTCTGTCCATAGCCAACCCTGCCAGACTCAGCCAGGCAGGCAGTGGCAAGGCAAGCGTCTATTGAGCCTGCTGCGCCCACAGCACCATGTCGCCCGAGCTGATCTGGCAGCGGGATCGGTAGAGCAGCCGATGAGAGCAAACAAAGGAGTTCACTCATGCCAAGCAGAACGAGAAGAAGGAGCCTCTGGAGTATCTTAATGGCCCTGACCCTCGTGGCCCTCCTCACCGCCTGTGGAGGCAGCAGTAGCAGTGGAGGCACGAACAGCGGGACCGGTGCCAGCGTTACAGGACCAAAGAATGCCCTGGTGCGCTGTCCGAGCAACACGAACACCACGGCGGCCAGTCCTGAGACCGGGCAGATCCATCTGGTGGTGGCTGGCTGGTCCTCCACACCGGCGGAGGATGCTCTGGTCAAGCAGGGGCTGCAGAATTTTGAGAAGCTGCACCCCAACGTGTCCGTCACCTGGACACCCATCCCCGGCGACTACGCCACCAAGATGCGCGCCAATGTCGCCAGTGGCAACGTGCCTGATGTTTTCTACTTGCAGCCGCCGATGGCCCAGGAGTATATCCCCGCCGGCAAGCTGCTCAATCTCAGTCCCTACATGGCGCGCGACCACGTCTCGCCTTCGACCTACTATCCGTCGCTGATGCAGGACTTCGATTGCGCCGATGGGACGATCTTTGGCATCCCGAAGGACTGGAACTCGCTTGGCCTCTTCTACAACAAGACGCTCTTCCAGCAGGCCGGCCTCGGTGATCCCTCCAACTGGACCTGGGACGACCTGAAGAATGCGGCCCAGAAGCTGACGAAGCGCGGCAGCAGTCCGGCCAATAGCGTCTATGGCATCGCCCTACCCGCCGATGCCTCGCGCTGGGGGGCTTTCCTCTTCGCCAACGGCGGCCAGATGGTCTCAGCCGACGGGAAACAGGCCGTCTTTAATAGCCAGGCCGGCATCCAGGCAGCTGAGTTCTATACCTCCTTCGAGCAGAACCACACCGGTGTCATGCCCGGCGACGTTGGTGCCAGCTGGGACGGCGATGCCTTCGGCAAGCAGCAGGTGGCCATGACCCTGGAAGGCGGCTGGATGATCCCCTTCCTGGCCCAAAACTATCCCAAGGTCCAGTATGGGATCGCGCCACTGCCCATCGGACCCAGCGGCAAGCGCGGCAACTTGCTCTATACCAATGCCTGGGCCGCTTATTCCGGCACCAAGTACCCCGACATGGCCTGGGAACTGATTAAGTATATGACCGGAGCCGAGTATCAGACGCAGGTGCTGCATGATGGGTTCGCCCTCCCAACCCTGACCTCGCTGGCTAACGACTCCTACTTCCAGCAGAATCCGGGGGTCAAGGTTCTCCAGGATGGGGCCGCCTACGGCCAGCCCGACTTCTATGGCGTGGCCGACACGGAGATCCACAACGATGTCAGCAACGCTCTGCAATCGATCATGCTCGGCAAGCAGTCGGCTGCTGACGCGCTCAATGCCTCAGCCCAGAAGGTCAACACCTGGATACAGCAGAACGTCGCACCCTAGCCCTGGCCGCTCGCGCTCAGGAGTAGAGGCGAGCGCCTTGATCCTGATCCTGTAGAGCAACAGGAGAGCGAGGGCAGTCAGGCCCAGTCGGTCGGACGAGAGCCAGGCGCACTCATTCCGACCTCAGCCTGGCCCTTCGCTCTCCCAGCTCCTACCCAAGAGCCGCGTTCTTCTATCTGTACCTGGTATCTGTACCTGGTCTGCTAGACAAAGGAGCCTTGATCATGCAACTGGCAGCAAGCAAAGCCCGTTCGGGTGGTCCACCCGGGGCACGTCGTGGTCTGCCTTTCAAGATCAATCGGCGCAAGCTCACCGAGACCCTGACAGCCTACACATTCCTCGTCCCTTACCTCTTTGTGCTCATCGTCTTCACGCTGATCGCCATTGTGACGGCGCTCACTCTGAGCTTCTTCTACGTCGACTTCGGCTTCACGACACCTATCTTTTACGGCTTTCGCAATTACCTGAACATCTGGTACGACCTGACTCACGATGGCGATTTTGCCGTCGGTCTACGCAACAGCGTTGAGTATACGGTTGGCGTCGTGACTCTACAGACGATTCTGGCGCTCTTCCTGGCCCTCTTGCTCAATCAGAAGGTGCGTGGGCGGGGCTTCTTCCGTACGATCTTCTACCTGCCGGCTATGACCTCCTCAGTGGCCATTTCGCTGATCTTCTACTGGCTCTACCAGCCCCAGGGAGGGATCAACTATGTGCTCTCGTTGCTGCATATCCAGGGGCCAGCCTGGCTGGAGAATCCCTCGACCGCCCTGCCAGCCATTATGCTGCTCAACATCTGGACCACGGCCCCAACCTTCATGTTGATGTATCTGGCAGCCCTGCAAGATATCCCTTCAACGCTCTACGAGGCCGCGCGCGTCGATGGGGCCACGAGCTGGCAGATGCTCTGGAAGATCACCGTGCCCTTGCTGCGTCCAACCACTTTCGCCGTGGTGGCGCTTGGCTCCATCGGGGCTTTCCAGATATTCGACCAGGCCTTCGTCATGGAGGGCGCCAACGGAAGCCCGCTGCGCTCAACGCTGACGGCAGCGATGGTCATCTACGACTCGGCCTTCCAGAAATCTCTGATGGGCCTGGCCTGCGCTCAAGCCTTCGTGCTCTTCATCATCATCTTTGCAGTGACACTGCTCCAGAAGCGCTACATCGACGTCAACATCCAATACTAACAAGCAATGGCCGAGTTGCCGAAGAGAGAGAGAGGTAAGCGAGGCAGACCGCGCCTGGTCTGTCTCTCAAGCAAGAGAGGAGTAAGACCTATGAGTACGATTGGAGGCGTAGCCAGAGCGGAAAAGGCGCAGCTGCCATCAGTTGCCGTCTCGATGAGGCGTCGGCCCCCGCTGCCGCTGCAGCCGGGTCGCCTGCTCCTCTATATTGTGCTGATCGGCTATGGGCTATTCTCGCTGGCTCCCTTCTTGTTCGCCTTTTCCTCTTCCTTCAAAACATACGCGCAGGTGCTCTCGTGGCCGCCGAGCTTCTTGCCCAATCCGGCCACCCTTGACAACTACCGCTTCATCCTGAGCGGGGCCCAGCTCTTCCCGCGCTATATTCTGAACTCGCTCATCTACGCCGGCGCCGTGACGGTCCTCAATGTGTTTCTGGCATCGATGGCCGGCTACGCCTTTGGCCGCATGGAATTTCCAGGCAAGAACTTCTTTTACCTGCTGACGCTGGCCGTGTTGATGATTCCCTCGCAGCTTATTTTGATCCCGAAGTTTCTGGTGGCCTATACGCTGCACTTGACCGATAACTATGGCGGTCTGATCGTGCCGGCCATGGTCACGCCGACGTCGGTCTTCTTGATGACCCAGTTCTTGAAGACGCTGCCGCGCGAGCTAGAGGAGGCGGCCCTCATCGACGGCTGCTCACGTTTTCGCGCCTTCTGGCAGATTATCTTTCCTCTGGTGCGTCCGGCGATCACTGTGGTCGCTCTGCTGTCGTTCCAGGGGGCCTGGAATGAGTTTCTCTGGCCGCTCATTGTTATGTCCCACCAGGAAAACTATACTTTGACGGTGGGACTGGCCTTCTTCAAAGGCAACTACGTGACCCAGTACAATCTGGTGCTGGCGGGGGCGATGATCTCGCTTGCACCGCTGGTGATCATCTTCTTCATTTTCCAGCGCTACTTTATCCAGGGTCTGGCTACATCGGGCCTGGCCGGCAGATAGAGCAACACTGGCACAACATCACGGGTATTCGCAGAACTATTGTGGTGAAGTCTATGCACGAGTCGGAACAGACTGCTCATCTCGTCCATTGGCTGGAGCGAGGACGGGCCTGGTTGGACGAGCTACAGACGCCTACTGGCCTGCGCGCAAGCAGCGCCGCTGATCACTATCATGCCCTGTTTGGACGCGATACACTCTGGTCGGTGCTGCTGGTGCTGGAGGCCGCGCGACTGCGCCCGACCGATCAGGTCCTGGCCTCCTGGGTTAGGGAGTTCGCCGCACGTGGCCTGCAGGCGCTGGCAGCAACGCAAGGCACGAGCGAGCGAGATGAAAACGAGGAGCAGCCAGGCAAGATCATTCACGAGTACTGGCCGGAACCGCGCCGGTGGCCCGAGGGCGTCTGGCCGCTGTGGGAGGGCCGCTACTACGGTTCGGTGGATGCGACCTATCTCTTTCTGATCGCTGCCGCGACGGTCTGGCACCAGGTCGAGGGCGGTCAGCAGCTGGTCGAGCAGCTGTGGCCTCACGTCCTGGCGGCGCTCAACTGGACGCTGAAGTATGGCGATGTCGACAACGATGGGCTGATCGAGGTGCTGCCGCGCCAACCTCACGGCCTGGGTCTGCGCAATCAAGTCTGGAAGGACAGCAACGACGCCCTGCTGCTCGAAGACGGCGTTCCCCCTGAGCCGCCGGTGGCCTGGGTCGAGCTCCAGGGCTATGCTCTGGCCGCCTTCCGTGAGATGCAGCCCCTCCTTGAGGCCGCAGGGGCGGAAGCCGCGCTCTTGCAGGAGGTGCAGGAGCGCATGGAGCGCCTGCGCCGTGGCCTGCCGCGCTTCTGGCTGCCCACGGAACGCTGCCCAGCGATGGCCCTCTCACCTGAGAAGCAGGCCATTCCTCTGGTAGCATCCAATATGGGCCATCTGCTCTGGTGCGCCGCGCTGGAAGAACCCTACGCTTCTCAGACAGCAGAGCGCCTGCTCCAGCCCGACCTGCTCACCTCCTGGGGCATCCGCACGCTCTCACGCACCTCTTACGCTTTCGACCCGTATTCCTACCACCGCGGCACCGTCTGGCCGTTCGATAACGCGATCATCGCTTCCGCTCTCTGGCGCATGGGTCGCCGCAGTCAGGCGCGTCTCCTCAGTCAGCGCTTGCTGGAGGCGCTGACGCTCTTCGACTCGCCAGTGGAACTCTATTGCGTCTTGCCGGCAGAGTGGATTCTGGCCCCCACAACGGGCGGCGCCGAGGTCCTGGCGGTCTATACGCGCGCCTGCAAGGTCCAGGCCTGGACTGCCGCCGCTCTGATGTTGGCCGCAGCTCAACTACTGGCAGAGACCGACTGACGAGCAGGTGGCCGCGAGGCGGTCGGCAGTCACGTCAGCCTGCAGTCCGAGATTTGGGCGCAGGTCGGAGGGGCCAGGTGACACGGGAGACAGGGGATCGCTCGCTGGCCGCAGCCTGGGATGGGACAGACCGGCAGAGCTGTGCCTCAGCGCTGCTTTCTCCTCTGGTCAGCCTTCTACCCAGCCTGGGCCGGCAGCCAGAGGAGCCAGGCCCCCCTGAGCCAGCACATGCAGGGTAAAACGGGCTGCATTGCTGGCAGCCTTGCGCTGCCGCCGCTCCTTGTTCACATGCTTGAAGCCATCGGCCCAGTCGGCAATGGCCTTGACGAGAATCCAGTCAACTTTGTGGTGCTGGGCCGCCGCGCACAGGCCGGCCCCCTCCATCTCTCCGCCGATGGCTTCCGGCTCCAGCGTCTGCAGCTGATCGCGATATTCCCTGTCATTCACCAGCTTCTCGCCAGAAAGCAGCAGGCCAAAATGGACACGCTGTCCTGACCAGCTCTTGACGCCGCTCCTGAAGCGGTCCAGCAGCAGCGGCGAGGCGGTTACCCGGTCGCCACGCGGGCGTATGCTGCGCTGGCCTTCACGGGCGACTACGGCCTGCTGCTCATAGGCCAGGACCTGGCGCGCCACCAGGATGTCGCCTATGTTCTGCTCATCAGGCTTGAGACCAAAGGCGATGCCCACCATGATAACTGCCCGCGGCTGTAGATGACGAATGCCTTCGCTGACCGTGAGTAGAGAACCTCCTACACCACCCTGTCCCATCTCGGACTGCACCATCATCAGACTGACCCCACCGACTTCGCCCAGGAGGTAGTAGGTCTTGTGCTCAATGTAATACCGCTCAGGCTGCGGGAACAGGGCTAAGACCTCCTGGGCTTCGACTTCGGTGACCGTCACAAGCAGCACATCGGCACGTGGCTCATGTTGCAACGATGACAGGCTCCCAGTGGGGAGCGCTGCCGGCGGGGAGAAAGGGCTCTGCTCTCTGGCCCGCCCGAAGGAAGTGCCTGGGAGAGCGGCACGCTGCCCCTCCAGCTCGGTCACTCTGACGACCTCCTGCATGGACGCAAGCAGGGCTTCTAGCTCAGCAAAGAAGGTTGCAGGTTGCCCACAGGCTCCGCAGATGAGAAATGGCGCACTTTCCCTATGGCGCGCTTCGATGATCCTGAGCAGCCGATCATCCTCAGCCGGAGCCTCCGGTAAAACATAATAAATGCTGCTGCGACTGGTCGTACTCAGGAGCCGCAGAATCCCCTCTTCCTGACTAGGCGGCCCTATCACAATCAGATCTTCGTTGAGCTCCCGCTCCAGGATCTCACGCAGCGGATAGCGGAATTCGAGTAAATCAGGAAAATCAGGAACGAGGAGACCAGCCTCCAGACTCCCAAAGAGGTTTAAGAGGAGAATCCCATTCCCGCGCGCATGATCTTTCAGCTTTTCCTGAAGATAGGCTTCGCTCTCACGCCCTAGCACGAGCTGAGAGAGCTGCTCTGACCCGACTTCTTCGCTGGCAAAGGCGCGCCCTAGCAGTGTATCGACCCCGCTGGCCAGGATGGTCGTAAAGTAGCCCTGCTTACAGAGGCGAGCCAGGGAACGATAGCCATCCAGGTCTTGGGACGCCGCTCGCAGAGAGAGCGCATGCGCCAGGACCCCCAGGCGATCACGCGGGCCGAGCTGATGCAGGTATGCCCGGAAGTCGCTCCAGCTCTGGCTGTGACAGATCGCCTGGCGTATCTCCACGGTCAGACTGGCGGCCAGGGTGAGTACGAGACGATAGGGCTGAAGCCCCTGCCGTTTGCGCAGATTGAGCAGCCAGGCCAGCCGTGTCAGGGCTGGTGACATCGCTGTTTCTTCCATTGTTTCCTCCTCTCTGCTGGCTCAGGCTGGCTGGCTAGCTGGCAGGCCCGCATCTTGCCTTGCTTGCACTGGCACGCAGAACAGATGGCCAGAGCTGAGCCAGACCACGGGGAAGGAAGAGAGGGCCGCCCTCTCCCTCTCAGACTAGAAAGCAAGCGGCGTTCCATATTTGAGCACACGCAGAGCCTCCAGGCGGAGCACGTCCGGGAAGAGGGCTTGATAAATGGCACAATTTGGCGATCGGACATCGAGTCGTCCAGTCAGACGAAAAGTCAACAACGGGCAGCCGCCCGCGCACCAATAACGCCAGCGGCAGGCTCGACACCCCTCTTTCTCATCGATCGGGACAGCGCGCAGTCCCCCGGAGGAGCAACGCACCGCCTCCAGTGGGTCCTCAGCAGCAATGGTGGTCACCGTCTGCCCGAGTGCAGCATGACAGCGCGCCACGCCTCCGTGCTGATCGATTACCAGATAGTTGTGTCCCACACCACAGGCATAGCGAGAGCCAAGGCCGGGATGGGTCCGATCGAGCAGCGAGCCGAACAACTGGCGCCGCGGTAGATGCTTCTCGATCACCGCAAAGGCGGCTCGCATGCCCGCAATCATCTCTTCCTCCTCAAACTGAAGATATTCAATATTAGTAGCGCAATCATTCTCACGGTAGTAGCTGAGCGTAAAGGGCAAATCGAGCGCTAGCAAATACTCGAGCAGAGCGGGCAGTCCGGCGAGATTGCGCCGCGAGACAGTGACATTCACCGAAGGGGGCCAGCCTGCGGCCAGCAAGCGATCGAGAGCGCGCTCAACATAGGCGAACGAGCCTTGACCATGCACAAAGGGACGTTGCAGGTCGTGTTGCTGACCGAGGCCATCGAGCGAGAGCATCACCCTGATGTGCCGCTCTTTCAGGGCAGCGATTGCCCGCTCGCTCAGGGCCACGCCATTCGTAAGCAGGGAGGCGCTTACTCTGAGGTGGGCCTGCTCTCCCAGGGAGAGGGCGTAGTCATGCAGGGCCAGCACCTGGCGGAGGCGCAAGGCTGGCTCGCCGCCGGCGTACTTCAGATGCACCGCCCGATAGCCGTGGCGCCGCGCGGAGCGAAAGACGGCCTCGACTGCCTGTCTGGCGGTCTCCTCAGTCAGGTGCTCGGAGCTTTTGCGGACATAGCAATACTGGCAAGCAAGATTGCAAGCGTTAGTAATATGAAGCCAGGCAGAGAGCGTCATGCCGTTACCTTTGTGCTCGGAAGAGCCGCCCTGGACTGGCCTGGCAGCCACGGGTAACAGCAAGCCCAGTCCGACCAGCAAGCGCAGCAGCGAGAGCAGGCTCTCCCTGGGCACCTGTGAGAAAGATCGCGCGGCCTCGGCGGGCGAGGCTGGCTGCTCAAAGAAGCGGAGCAGAGCCAGGGCCTCGCCATCCAGGACGGCCAGGTGGAATGCTGTTAGCTGCTCGGGATCACAGACCAGCCAGCACCCGGGAGTGCACTCTTGCCGATAGAGAGAAGGGGACATCCGTAGCCGGCTCGAGTCGTTGTGAAGATCGCCAGGCTTCTCTTCCAGCAGCAGCGGCTGATCGCTCCGGCTGCACAGCGCTTCGTTGTCTTCACCAAGACTACACTCATCGGGAGGCCGGCACTCGCAGTCGCTAGGGACCCCAACCTCTTGAGAGGCGCTCCCGAGGGGATCAAAATCAATCCAGACGTTCATTCGTGCGTGTCACCCCACTGAATGGAAGAACTGAGCGCGTGCGGCTACCAGAAGGATCGCACTACATACAAGACCTGCGGCGACAGCGCTTGACGCCTGGAGGTCAAAGAACCGAACCAGAGGCCAGCCGGCCTAGCCAGCGCCTGCCCGCCGGGAGAGCCAGCCGTCAACTAGCCTGGCACGCCCAGCAGCTGGGCAATCTCTCCGCAGGCCTTGGGCAACTCAGGATAGCGCTCCACGAGGCCACGCTGGTGCCAGCCTTCACTCACTATCTGAGCTGCCAGAGGCACCTTTTCCAGGGGGAGAGAGAGCAGCCGTCCCAACAGGCGCCGCTGTGCCTTGTGATATTCCAGGAAATTGTGTTGAACCATCCAGGCACAACTTTCCACATAATGCTGGAACGCCTCCCCAAAGCGACCCGCTGCCAGGGCCAGACTGCCCAGCACCTCCTCGCCGCGCCCCAGCAGCAGACGGTACCCCTCTTCCTCCGCGATGGCCCGCGCCTCCTTCCAGGCCACCTGCGCCTCTTCGTGCTGCCCCAGACGGCCCAGCGCCTCGACCAATTCGCAGAGGCTGGCCACCAGCTGGTAGCGATCCTGCAGGTGACGCGCATGCTCACAGGCACACTGCCAGTGCCTCGCCGCCTCCTGCCAGCGCCCCCGCTCCGCCGCGACCCGCCCCTGATAGTAGTGGCTGTTGATGAAGACCTCCTCATCAAAGCCGGTCACCAGCGCCTCAGCCTGGCGAAACAAGGCATCGGCCTCCTCCAGCTCTCCCCTCAGCAGCGCCACCTGTCCCAGACGAACATAGGTGGCCGCCACTCCACTGCGGTAGCCCACATGCGCGTAGCATTCAAAAGCCCGGTGGAAGTGCCGCTCGGCCTGTAGCAGGTCCTCACTCTCCAGATAGATCATCGCCAGCGTGCTGTGGGAGAGACCCACCGCCCGCTCATCCAGCCTCCCCTCGTGCCAGAGGTCTTCCCGCACCCGCAGGCCCACCAGGCAATACCGGAGGGCCTCCTCAATGCGCCCTTGGAGCCGATAGACCTGGCCGATGCTATTGAGCATATTCGCATACCAGGCCCGGCTGCCCTGCTGCTGATGATAGACCAGGGAGGCGCGATAGCAGCGCAGCGCCTCGTCCCACTGCCCCAGCCGGCGATACACATAGCCCAGCTGCCCCTGGAGCGTGCTGGCTTCTTCCTCATCGCCGCGGCGCCGGGCCAGCTCCAGACACTGCTCGTAATACCTGATAGTCTGCAGGAACTGGTTTTGCTGCAAGGCACAGCGTGCGAACTCATAGGCCAGCTCTGCCTGGTTGGTCTCCAGCCAAGAGGGGTCCGCCTCCTGCTGCAAGCGTTCCAGGAGCTCCTGCGCCAGCGCTGGCTGCTCCTCAATGCGCAGCAGCTGGGCCTCCCACACCCGGAGCAGCCAGCGCTGCGGCGAGGTCAGGAGCGGTTCACATTCCCGCACGGTCTCCAGCAGCGTGCGCGCGAAGCCGCTGCGCCAGCCGACCGTGGCGGGTCCAAAGAGCCGTCGAAAACGCCGCAGGCCCTCCTCAACATCGAGCGTCAACCAGTGAGCCAGCAGCTCCACGCGGCTGGCCTGCCATTCTTGCTCCGAAAGGGCCTGCTCGTTCTGCTGTTCATAGTAGCTGATCACGGCCCGACTCAGCCCGCGGCGAAAGCGCCGGTCGGGGTCCTGACGCTCCCAGCAATAGTGCACCACCAGGCGGCGCATCTCATCATGCAGAGCCAGCTCATCCCCCTCACCCGCAGCACGCACGAACGAGAGCTGCCGCAGAGCTGCCAGCCACTCCTCAACAGAAACCTGCTCGCCGTCCTCTGTCAGCTTGACCTGCGTCAGCAGCCAGGCGAGCAGAGGGGCAGAGAGACGATGGTAGACATGGGCCAGCACCAGAATCAGCCAGTTGAGCGGACGCTCCAGATCGTTAATGCGTACGACAAGCTGCTCCTCAAAGCGTCCTGGGGGGAAGGACACCAATTCAGTCAGCGTAAGCAGGCGCCTTGCCAGCAGATCGCAGGCCAAACCGACTAAAATAGGGCGACCCGCCGTCAGTTCATAGAGGCGCTCAACGGAACGGCTCTGGTCCTCCGCCGAGCCGACAGTCGCCCCGCCAGCCCCCGCCTCCTCATCAAGCAGGCCAGCCAGCTCGCGCTCGAGATAGAGACGTACCTCAGCGGCAGAAAAAGGAGGCAGCGCCAGGTCCAGCGCCTCCTTCTCGCGCCCGCGCCAGATCGGATGCTGCCAATCCAGGGGATTGCGACCCGCTAACAGGACCTTCACATGAGGCAGGCCATAACGCTCAGGAAAGAGCTGTCCCAGGCTCAACACCGCCACCTGGGGATTGCGCTCAACCAGTTCAAAAGTATCGAAGACGAGCAACAGCTGTGGCGCATCCGTCGGCACCAGTGGCAACAACTCCTCTACATCGCGCGCCAGGGCCTCTGAGAGACTATCACGAATGCGGATATCAGCCACATCCTTCTCCGGGTAGAGGCTGCTCAGATAGCCTTGCGTCGCAAAGGTCTCCAGCGTCTGGGCAAAAGCCTGCGCCTGCCAGCGCGGATAAGCCGCCTGGAGACGTTCAACGACGCGGCGCGCGATCACCAGGCGATCACGATCGGCGACACGGAAGAAATCCACCTGGACAACGGCCAGATGCGGAAAGCGCTGCTGGGCAAGCGAGACACAGGCACGCAGGAACCAGGTCTTCCCAATGCCGCCCCGCCGAGCAGGGTCCGGCTCGGCATCATGAACAGAGAGAATCCAGGGAGCATCGGGCTGGACATTTGCCAGCCACTCCAGAAAGAGAGAAAGCTCACGATCTCGCCCGAGAAAAGCCTCGGGTACCCCTCGGCGTTCCATAGCATGATCCCCTCACCCTAGTGTTCGAGTGCTTGCAGCCCTGTGAGCAAGCGCTGGGCATGTTCCCCCAGGACTTCTTGCAGCTCCTGATCTTGACGGACTTCTTCAACAAATTGCACGCGAGCCTCAGCAGTCTCCCAGGGCAGAGTCGCCAGCAGTTCCTCGATTCCCTGCACCAGTGCCGCAGGTTCCAGGCAGAAGGCGCTATGATAGAGCCATTCGCGCAAATAACGGATACGATCGGAACCATTGACGCGCCCAGCCAGACGCTGGTTGAAGGCGGCCAGCCAGCGGTGGAGCGTAGTGAACTGCTCCGGCTGCTCGACCTGCAAGGACAGTAAGAAGAGCCAGCGCACTGGCCTCTCAACCGCGTAGCCGGCACGGTCCAGATGCCAGCGTACGACGTCAGTCCTATCACTCAGCTCGCGTGGCAAAAAGAAATAAGCTAAAGGGCTTTCGCGGGCCCACTCAGGAGCAAATTGCTCAATCAATTCCTGTAATAAGAGAAGATTGAAGCGACGAGGCACCGAGAGAAGACGTAAGAGACCCTCATAGGAAGAGCGCTTCTCAGGAGAGAGCTTCTTCAGAATCTCCTGCCGGATCACCCGCTCAGTCAAGAGCTGGAGCAACTGGAGGCGATCAGCCGGCTGGCGGGGATCAAGACCGCCGCGAATGGCCTCGGTGAGCACCTCCATCGCTAGAGGATAGCCCCGGGTCCAGGAGAAAATCAGCTCCCGGACCTCGGCCTCCAGAGGCAGCCCCACCTTCTGCAGATAGACATCGCAGCTCGGGCGATCAAGGGGGCCGAGTTCCAGCACCGTTATCTTCCGCGCGACGGAACGCTCCTGCTCGAAGGAGACCAGACGCGGAGACGCCAGGACCACAAAGAGACTATACTCTTTCAACAGCTCACGCAGCAGAGCTTCCAGCCAGCGGACCTGGCGCTCATTGCCGGCCTCCACCGCATCCACCAGCAGAACCGCCCGTCCCCGCTGGGCAAGCATACGTAAAGCCTCCACTGCGCGCCACAAGCCAGGATCAAGCGGCTCCATACTCTCCCCTTCTGCCCTTCCCAGCTCGACCCGATAGCGCTGCACCTGCTCGACAATTTGGTGCGCAAGCAGGCTCTCCCCCAGCCCAGCCTCAGCCCAAATAAACGGCACATCCGCCGCCTGACAGCGCTGCTGAACCTGACGGAGGAGCGCCGTTTTGCCAATGCCGCGCACACCGCACAGCTCCACGACAGGCGTCCGCAAGAGACGCTGCCGGTCCTGCAAGGTCTGCAGCGCCTCCTCAATGAGATGTAACTCAACCTCTCGGTTCACAAACAATTCGCCTTCCATGCCAGAACTCCCGAATCAAGATCCACTACCGTTGACAAGACTATTCGTCATGAAGGAGCAGCCGCCGCAATGAGCCTAACTGTTCCCTTAGCATGGACAGCTCAGAGGTCACAAGCTGAAAGCATTGCTCTGTCTGCTGCTGAAGCGAGCTGAGTTGCATCAGGGTATCCTGGAGCAGCTCCCGAGTCTCACGTCTTTCTCTCTGCGCAATCATATATTCACTATTTATTTTACGCAATTCGCTAAGAATATCGAAGGAATTTCTGATATTGGCCGGCATCGAAGATTTCAGATGCCAGAAGAGTGCCTTCAAGAAGTTATCATAGTGCCCATCCCAACCAGTGATATAGCGCGCCTGTCGAGCGTTGAAGACACGAGCCATGTGCGATTCGGGAGAAGGCAGATCTTCATCAACAAACCAGGTTGAGGTGAGTCCTCCATCGAGAGGAATCAAATCGATCAACTCAGCGTCCCAGCGCTGATCAAGACCAATGGCCAGGATGTCGCTTCCCAGCACCTGCTGGAGATGCTCCTTCAGTTTGACCTTCCGGTCGAGATAGGAACGCTGATGCCTGGCATCATAGACACGAGCCACCAGATCTCCGAAGACCTTGATCACGCGACAGAGCCGTCGCTCAGGATGCAGCAAACGCTGCTCATAGCTCCGTCCCGGGATGAAGACTTCATAGTGCTGCCCTTCCCGCATCCCTGCCTGGCTGAAGGCCTGCTCAAGCAAATCATCGATGTTCGTAGTGATAACTTCGCTAAAATACTCCTCCTTGACCAGCTCAGCCAGGCAGAGATCGGCATCAGTGACGGTGACATCGCGCAAAGCCGCATGAAAGATCGAATCAAGGTCGCGTTCGCTAAAAGCATGCTCGTTGAGGACGCGGTAGCACTCGCTAAAGGCAGCGGGCCTGGCCAGACCTTGCAGACTGCGCTCACTGAAGCCCATGATGATTTCTTGAAAGGTCGAACTCAGGCGGTAAAAGGCACCGGCCCGCGCCCCCAGTACGAGCACAATCCCAGAGCCGCCTTGCTTACGAATGTCCAGCAGCTTGGCAATCTCTGGAATGCTCGACTCACTGGAATCTCGTCGGGGCATGATCTTCTTTCTCCCTCTGCCTGCCTTCTCACCGTGCCTGCTTGCCAAGCTTTCTCACAGCTCCAACCCCTCTCACACCCCGGCACTCCCAGGAATAGGGCCGCTTCAACCCCGACCAGATCTCTCGTCTCTGCTTCCCCCCTCCCCATCTCCCTGGCTGGCTCCCCCTCCAACTTAGTAGATCGGGGCTTCCTTCGCTCTGCCAGGCGCGCCAGATTCATCTTGAGCAGGCAGGATTGTTCCGATCAGCTCGCTGGTGTCCGTCTCGCCCTCTGTCATTTCAGCCTAAAGACAGAGGTTATCTGCTTATATTGTGTTAGAAATCAGCAACTATGTCAACCATCAGCGTATCAACTACAGTATCATCTTTGCGAATTGATTTCCTCTCTCCATACAGAGATCCTGACTGGCATTGGTTCTATAGCGAAAAACGATTGCGGACCCTAGCCCAAGAAACACCCCTTGCTCGCTTATCTGACCAACCAGGGTCCCTTTCTCCCTCTCGTTGCCTATCTACTTCAAATATCTACTGTGAATGAGCGGAAGCCAGCGGGGAGGTTGCTCTCCCCGCTCTCAGGAGAGGCGGGGAATCCTATCCGGCGAAGCAGAAAGGGACAAGAGTGCATTCAAAAGAAGAAAAAGGCATAGGTCAAGAAGGAAGATGGTTAGGCGGAGAGGAGAACAAAGACGGGAGCAGCAGTAGCTGCTCCCGTCGCAGGTCAGGTCAGCGCTTGCGCAAGAAAGCCGGAATATCGATCACATCGCTGGCCGGTCCCCGATTGCCGCGGGGCAGGTCGGAGATCTTTGGATCGAGGCGCCGAATCTGGCGCTGCGGTCGTTGCTCTGGGCGCTGCAGCGGTCGGGCCTCCGGCTCGGGGACAGGCAGGCGACCAGGAGCAGGCGTCTCCAGCTCCTCATCTTCGCCCTCGAAGCCCTCGCCGTAGGCAGCCTCGTGCAGCTCCGCGGCCAGCTCGCGGCCTCGCTGGGAGCGAGCATGTTCCGCTGCCAGTGGGCCGGGACCGGTCGGAGCGTTGGCAATATTGAGTGGTGGTGTGGCCGGCAGCGGCGTATAGCCCGTATAGCCTTGAGACGAGCCGTGGGAAGCCGCCGGCGCCGGCTGGCGCAAAGGGGAGCCTCCTCCCGAGGCCCCATTGCTCCCCAGGCCCGCGGACTGGTAGAAAATGCTCCGATTGTACTCCAAGCGGCCCGCACCGGCAGCCGATTGATTGCGCACCGTATCGAAGCCAGTAGCAATCACCGTAATCTTGATGCGCCCATCGTAGGCGGGATCTTGGACTGCTCCGAAGATAATATTCGCCTCGGGATGGGCTGCGCGGCTGATCACATCGGCAGCCTCTTGCACCTCGAAGAGGGTCAGATCGGTACCCCCAGTGATATTGAAGAGCACGCCGCGCGCCCCACTGATGTCGATATCGAGCAGCGGGCTGGCGATCGCCATCTGGGCGGCATCGATCGCGCGCGTCTCGCCACTCGCCTCGCCGATGGCCATCAAGGCCGAGCCAGCGGCGGACATAATTGTCTTCACATCGGCAAAATCCAGGTTAATCAGTCCGGGCACTGTAATCAGATCGCTGATCCCCTGAATACCCTGGCGCAGCACATCATCGGCCAGGCGGAACGCTTCCGAGAGTGGCGTGCGCTTGTCAGCGATCTGCAACAGGCGGTCATTGGGCACGGTAATCAGCGTATCCACATGCTGCTTCAGATTGGCAATGCCCTCCTCAGCCGTCTGCTGGCGCTTCTTGCCCTCGAAGCTAAAGGGGCGAGTGACCACGCCCACCGTGAGCGCCCCGACCTCGCGGGCGATCTGCGCCACAATGGGGCTGGCGCCGGTGCCAGTGCCGCCGCCCATACCGGCGGTAATGAAAACCATGTCGGAGCCTTTCAGCGCCTCATACAGCTCCTCGGCGCTCTCCTCTGCCGCCTTGGCCCCCACGCTAGGATTTCCTCCTGCACCGAGGCCACGGGTCAGCTTATCGCCGATACGGATATGCTTCGGGGCTTGCGTCAACAGCAGGGCCTGAGCATCGGTATTGACGGCAATGAACTCGATGCCCATCATATTGGCCTGAATCATGCGATTGACCGCGTTGCTGCCGCCGCCTCCCACCCCGATCACACGGATCTGGGCGAAGCCTTCAACCTGATGTTGTCCCATTGATCCCATATATTCGTGGCCCCCTTTCGAGCCTGTCACAAGTTCTCTCGCTCCGCTCACCGCGCATGTCCTCCCTCTCTCTCTCTCTCCACTTGCGCCCCCGCCCTCGCCCCCGGCTCCCGATGGTCCCTGACCAGAGCCAGGCCGCTCGGACCGGATGCGCGGCCCGGGTCTCGTCTCCTTTCACAGGCTCCCAAGACTTACGGAATAAACGAACGTAGCCAGCGCCCGATGCGCGACAGCATAGTGCCACGAGCCGCCTGCTGTCCTTCCTCCTCCTCCTCGTAGGTCAGCGAGGAGTGAGTCAGGCCCCAGAGCAGCAGGCCGACAGCGGTCGCATAGGCTGGGCGACAGATCGAGTCGGCCAGGCCATGCAGGCCAAGAGGGACGCCGATGCGCGCCGGCAGATCAAGGATCTGCCCGGCCAGCTCCAGAATACCCGGAAGCTCGGCAGTGCCACCCGTCAGCACCAGGCCGGCAGGTAGCAGCCCATCGTAGCCCGACTTCTTAATCTCATCATGCACCATCTCGAAGAGTTCTTCAACGCGCGCCTGGATGATCTCGGCCAGCAGCTTGCGCGGCACAAGATCGTTACAATCTGGCATGAATTGCGCGAGATCGATCATATCATCGTCATCGATAGCTGAAGGATCACAGTGCCCGTACGTTACCTTCAGCTCTTCGGCAACGGCGAAAGGCAGGCGCAGGCCGATCGCGATATCGCTCGTAATCAGGTTACCGCCGATGGGCAGGACCACGGTATGCCAGATGGCGCCGTCGGTATAGATGGCAATATCGGTGGTGCCGCCGCCCACATCCACGAGCACCACCCCCAGGTCGGTTTCACCATCGGCCAGAACCGCCTCCCCCGAGGCCAGCGGCTCCAGCACCAGATCCTCAATCTCCACATGAGCCTTCTGGACGCATTTAATCAGGTTGTGAATTGAAGAGACGGAGCCTGTGACGATATGCGTCTCTACTTCCAGGCGGAAGCCAGACATGCCGATGGGATTCTTAATGCCCTCCTGCCCATCAACAACATAACCGCGCGGAATGACGTGAATGATCTCGCGATTGGCCGGAATGGCAATCGCCCGCGCCACTTCAATTGCCCGGCAAATATCATTCTGAACGATATCGCGATGGCTCGGAGTGATAGCGACAAAGCCTTTGCTGTTCTCCGATTCGATATGGCTGCCGGCAATGCCCACGTAGGCCGTGGTGATATGCTTGCCGGAGAGGCGCTCGGCACGGTCGATTGCTGCGGCGATCGAGGTGACTGTCTCTTCAATGTTGACCACCACCCCACGCCGCAAGCCCTGTGAAGGGCAGGTGCCAACGCCAACAATGTTCAGCTTCCCGTCGCGATCAAGCTCGCCAACGAGAACACAGACCTTTGTTGTTCCGACGTCGATTCCGACGATCACCCGCTCTTGCACGATCTAGCTCCTCATCGGGCGGCATTGCTAGCTAGGGACACGCAGCTGCGCTCGCTCGCTCGCTCTCGCTCTCTCCCTTGTCCGCTTGCTTTCTTCTCCTCTTGCCCCGGCCCCTCTTCTTTCCTGCCCTCATCATTTCCACGCTTGTGGAGACCGCTGTTCACCGCGCTACCACCTTGTTTCTTGCTCCCTTTCCTCCCTCTGGTTTGCTCCCCCTTGCGCACGCACCGCGTATCCATCAGAGACGCACTACAGACTTATCGATTGAGCATGAACGGCCCTGCTTCTGCAGGATCAGGGGCGCCTACGCGGAGAGGCCGGGCCCGTCCGGTCCCGCTCGCTTCCTGCTGCCTATCTATGGCTGTAATGTGTAGACCACATTCAGGCCAAAGCGCAGGTCAATTGTTGCCAGGTGAAGCCCCTTCTGCTGCGCCATGACGAGGATCTGCTGCAACTCGCGCAACCGGTTGGCCAGCGGGTTGACATCATCCGGCCCTCCAAGATAGGCTACCCAGCCGGCGGGGCTGACGATGACGAAGGTGGTATGGCTCACCGTCTGCGGCTGCTGCGCGGAAGGGCCGGCATTACTTACATATATTTTACTCTCATAGCGTAGTGTAAAATTGCTAATCCCCGTCAATACGGGTACCTCTTTAAAGACCTCGACAGCAAAGGCGACTTCTGCGGCTCCCAGGCGCGTGCCAGGTCGAATGCCCGCCGTGACTTGCTGCGCGCGCGCATCGATCACCGTTTGAAGCTGGCTGGCCTGGGGCGTGCTGCTGGCTGTGGCCAGGATCATGCCGCTGCGATCGACGCTATAGCTTCCCCGGGCGGTTTTCCAGAGCAGCACCGGCTGCCGCTCGCTCACCATCACCTGCAGCCGGTCGGGCCAGTCGCGTTCGACGCTGGCTGTCGCCACCAGTGGCAGGGCAGCAATGCGCTTGCTCAGAGCTGCCGTATCGACCAGGAAGAGGTTTTGGCCCTGCAGGCCCAGTTGTTGAATCTGGGCGATAAGAGTCCGATTCTGGGTGCCTAGCACAGTGACCTGCTGGATGCGAAAGGCGGGTCCCAGCAAGGCGAAGAGCAGCCCTGCAGGTACCAGCACGAACCCGAGCAGAGCCGCCAGGAGCCTGCGCCAGCGCCGATGCTGGCGAGCCTGCAGGCGGCTGCTCCTGCGGGGAATCTGGGCCGCAGGTCCAGGGCTGGGCCTGAGCCGGGCCGCTGGTGAGCGTACGGCCCGCATCTGTCCACTTGAGGCCCGCACGGCTGTCTGAGCGAGAGCGCGCGCTACGAGAGGGGAACCCTCCTGGCGCTGGCGCTGGCGCCGCTGCTGGGCGCGACGCTCGGCCATCGCCGTCCAGCCCGCCGGGTGCACGATCTTTTGTGGGGTCGTCACCACTCGCTGTCGCGGCTGCTCCCCGCCGCCCCTGGCTGGCTCAGCGCGTCTGGCTTCCCAAAAAGCTATTTGCTCTCGTATCTCTCCTCTATGCTCGGTCATGCTATCTCCCACTCGCCGCGCAGTTCGACCTCCAGCTCCAGCTCCACGCCGAACCGCTCTCGTACACGATTGCGCGCCTCCCTGATCAGGGTTGCAATATCCGCTGCGCGCGCTCCTCCCAGGTTGACGATAAAGTTGGCGTGCCGCTCGGAGATACAGGCGCGTCCGCAGCAGAGACCTTTGGCCCCGACCTGCTCGATGAGCCGCCCGGCATAGCCGCCAGGGGGATTCTTGAAGATCGAGCCTGCACTCGGCTGCGGTGGCTGAGTCCGCTTGCGATGCTGCCTGTACTCCTCGATCCGGGCGCGCAGTCTGGCCGGATCGTCGCGCCGCAAGCGTATGGCCAGCAGCAGGACGATCTCCGCCGGCTCGATGAGCGCGCGTGGAGCTGGTTGTGGATAGCCACGCTCATCGAAGGTTATCTGGCGCCCCGCCCGGAAGCGACTGTGACGATAGCCTAGCTCTAGCTCAGCCCGCTCGTAGCGCCGGAGCAGCGGCGTGTCCGTCTCGGGGCCCTCCTTTTCCTCCGGGGCCAGGGCAGGACGCACATCGAGCACCTCCACCCATTCGAGCACTCGCGACAGATCCCGCTGATGGGCACCCGCATTGCTGACAACGCCCCCGCCCAGCGTTCCGGGGATGCCAGGGCCAAACTCCAGTCCTCCCCACCCCTGAGCCGCCAGCTCGTTCAGCAGCTTCGGCCAGCTGACACCGGCCTCGGCGTAGAGCAGGGCCGAGCCGTCCTCTTGCTCCGCCAGGCGGTAATCGCTGAGGGCGATACGCGCCACAATGCCGCGCACACCTGCATCTCCAAAGAGAACGTTGGTGCCGTTGCCGACCAGCAGCAGTGGCCAGCGCTCTGCCAGACAGCGGCGTACGAGCCACAGCAGCTCGTCGCGCGTCTCTAGCGAGAGCCAGAGATCTGCCGGCCCACCGACTCCAAAGGTGCAGTGACGTGCCAGCGGCTCATGCAAGCGTAGCCGCCTACCGAAGCGTGGCAGGAGCGTGGCGTAGACGCTCTCCGCATCAAATGTCATCGTCGCTTCCATTCTCCATTCTTTTGCCAGGTTTTGAATCAATTTGCCAGGAAGGGTGACCCCCATCCACCTCGCCTCGCTCTCCCTCTCCAGGGTTCGGCCTGTGCTCCGCTGTCCCTCCGTGTCCGTCCTTGCACCAGGCTGTCCCGCCCTGTCTCCTGACCTATGTACGCCAAGTTCTCATCCCTGGTGGTGACTCTGGCCACCTTCTCCTAGCAGTTGGTTTGTAACGATATAGATGTCGCCGGCCCCCATGATGAGCGCCAGGTCGCCGTCGCGTAAGAGGGCGCGGAGCTCGGCCTCTGTCTGCGCGCGATCGCCTCCGTAGAGAACCTGGCCCTCTCCCTCCCTGAAGCGCGGGCGCTGGGCCAGGGCCGCGGCCAGATCACGGGCATGAACAAGGCCCGTATCGCGCTCGCGTGCCGGAAAGATATCGCTGATGACGACGACATCGGCCTCATCAAAGGCCTCTACAAATTGTTCAAAGAAGACTTTTGTCCGGCTATACATATGGGGCTGATAGACAGCGATAAGGCGCCGCTGTGGATAGCGCTGGCGCGCCGCTGCCAGTGTCGCTGCGATCGCCGTGGGATGATGGGCGTAGTCATCGATGAGAATGACATCACATGTTCGCCCGCCAAGGGGCAGCGGCCCCTGATGACGTATCTCAAAACGGCGTCTGCTGCCACGGAAGCCTTCCAGTGCTCGTCTGATAGCCTCCTCGGAGACTCCGAGACTCTGGGCTGCTGCGATGGCTCCCAGAGCGTTCTGCACATTATGCAGGCCGGGCACGTGCAGGGCAATCTTTTCTCCTCCAAAGAGGGGGCGCACCTGACTGGTAGTACCTCCGGTAGTACCTCCGGTAATACCTCCGGTAATACCTCCGGTAATACCTCGGCTTCCTTCGGCATGCAAGCGGACTCGAAAGCTGGTCTCTCCTTCCAGCGCCAGATCGTGGGCCTCGAAAAGTAGGGGGCTTTCTCCTTTAACTGTAATAGACGTTAGCTGCTCAGCCTTTTCTCGCATGGCTTCGACGGCCACGCTATAGAAGAGAGTGCGACCGCTCCAGTGGCCCAGGCGCGCGCGCAGCTCCAGGCAGCCGGGACTGTCGGCATTCATGACCAGGGTGGGAGGCAGCGACCAGCGCTCGCTCAGGTCCATACCCTGGATGAAGTGCGTGAAAGCCTGCAGAAACGTCTCGTAGTCAGCAAAGAATTCAGGATGCTCGTATTCGATCGAGGTCACGACGGCCAGGCGCGGATGGTAGTGCCAGAAGTTATGGTTGAATTCGTCGGCCTCGTTGACGAACAAATGGCTCTTGCCCAGGCGATAGTTGGCTCCGAAGGCCGGGACCACGGCGCCGATGACGCAGGTGGGATCAAAGCCACCTTCGACCAGCATCAGGGCCAGCAGGGAGGTGGTGGTCCCCTTGCCGTGGACCCCACAAACCGAGAGCAGGCAGTAATCGCGGGTGAGAGCGCCGAGGAGTTCCTGCCAGGTCACTACCGGCAGACCTTGCCGCTGGGCCGCGACTAGCTCCTGGTGATCCGGTTCCAGAGCGGGCACGGCGGGCGTAATGACGAGCGCCTCCTGCCCCTGCAGATGCTGTGCGCTGTGCCCGATGGTCACGTCGATCCCTGCAGCAGCTAGCTCGCGCGTGGTCGCCGATGAAGCCCGATCGCAGCCGCTGACAGTGGCCCCGCTGGCCTGTGCCAGGCGTGCCAGCGCTGAAATGCCCTGCCCCCCAATACCCATGAAGTGCAAGCGCTTGCTGAGCAGAGCACGCAGCTCAGCCTGCCGGTCTGCTGTGGTTGCTTCTTCGGTCTCGCTATGCATCGTCAGTTTTCTCTCTGCTCTCTCCATCGCAGCCTGTCTCTTTAGACGGTAGCTTGTCGATACGTGTCACAGGGGGCGGGAAGACGGCGTCCGCCGCGTGTCGGCGTTTCTTCGCCAGCCCGCCCTTGCTCAGCCAGCCTCCGGTTCCGGTCCAGTTAGCCTCTGGCCTCAACAGAGGCTGGCTGCTCCTCGCGCGTAGGGGCCACACTGGCCAGGCGCGCCACAGCCTCGGCGATGGCCTCGGTGGCATCTGGCCGCGCCAGGGAGCTGACCGCTCGCGCCATCGCTTCGCGATAGGTCGGATTAGTCAGCAATGTCTCTATGTGACCGGCCAGCACCTGGGGGGTGAGATCGTCGTTGCGCACCACCAGCGCCGCCCGACGGCGCCCGAACATGGCCGCATTGGCCTCCTGGGGCGAGGAACCGATCGCCGGAGGCAGCGGCACCAGGATGCTCGGCTTGCCCAAGACCGCCAGCTCGCTGAGGGTGGCCGCCCCGGCGCGGCAGACGACCACGTCCGCCGCTTGCAGGGCCAGCGCCATTTCCTCATCCAGATAGGGCACCAGATGGTAGCGTCGACGCAGCTCTTCGGAGAGAGGGGCCAGCGAGCGCTTGGCCAGGGCCTCCGTCTCCTGAAAGAGCTTTTTCCCACTGATCTGCAGGACCTGGCAGCGCTCCAGGAGAGCCGACAAGGCCCGGCAGGTCACCTGATTCAGATGGCGCGCCCCCTGGCTACCGCCGGTCACCAGGACCAGCGGATAGAGCGGGTCGAGGCCCAGTTGCCGACGAGCCTGCTCAACTGGCACCTGGCGCACGTCCAGAATCGCCTGGCGCACCGGGTTGCCGACGTGGAGGGTCTTGCGCGCCGGGAAATAGACCCGCGAATCTTCAAAGGCCAGCGAGATAGATGTCGCCAGCGGCGCTAATAAGCGATTGGACAGGTTCGCAGGTACATCTTGCTGATGCATCAGCAAGGGAATACGATGCAGCCAGGCGGCCAGGCCAGCCGGGACAGCCACGTAGCCGCCGCTGGTAAAGACCACCTGCGGACGGAAGCGACGCACTACGCCGATCGCCTGAACAATGCCGACAGGGACCCGCGCCAGCCCCGTGACCGTGCGCCATGAGAGATAGCGCGCCAGCTTGCCCGCCTTAATCGTCACGAAAGGCAGACCAGCAGCCGGGGCCAGTTCGGCCTCCAGTCCATCGTCGCTTCCCAGATAGAGAATCTCCGCTTGAAAAGTCCGTTGTAGCTGCGCCGCCACCGCCAGTGCAGGATAGATATGCCCGCCGGTGCCGCCGCCTGATACCAGTATCCTCATACACTGCCTACCACAAGCGCAAAAGGTTCTCGCCGGAGAAGCAGCCCGCCAGCAAGCCAACCTGGTTCCCCTCCCCAATGAGGCCAGGCACCAGGAGCGCTACCGGTACCGGCTTCCACCCCGGCGGCATCGTTTTGACAGAGTGACGCGAGCGTCTCCTCACTTTGTCCTTCATCAACAAAAAGAGCATGATCTGTGTTGACCGTTCAAAAGCCGCTCAAGACCACGGGAAGACGAGATCGTACGCAGTGATCGTCTTCCCAAGGTGCAGCCAGGGCCTCAATCAAGGCCCCCAGGCGCTCAGCCAGCACGCTGGCGAGAGCGCGCTGCGGCACGTTGGCGACCTCGCTTCAGGCGGAGTTCCAGCGTGCGCCGCGAAAAGAGCGGGTCATCCGGCTCCTGGACATAGCGCGAGATATTGAGCAGCACGCCGACTGCGGCCATCGAGACTACCAGCGAGGAGCCGCCGAAGCTGATGAATGGGAGCGGCACCCCGGTATAAGGGATCGAGGCCGTGCTCGAGCCAATGTTGATCATGGCCTGCACTACGAGCCAGGTGGTGATCCCCGTGGCGAGCAGCGAGCCATAGAGATCTGGCGTGCGCCGCGCCAGGCGAAAGCCTCGAAAGGCCAGCCAGAGGAAGAGGAGCATCACGGCGGCGCAGCCGATAAAGCCCAATTCCTCGCCAATAATGGCAAAGATAGAATCGATATAGGGCAGCGGCAGATAGCCGGTCTTCTGCCGGCTCGCCCCCAGGCCGAGGCCGAACCATCCCCCTGAGCCGAGCGCGAGCAGCGACTGATAGAGCTGCAAGTTGATCCCAGTCACATCGCGGAACGGGTCCAGGAAGCCAAGCAGGCGGAAGTAGCGATACCCCCTGAAGGCTTGAGTGAGAAAGACCAGGCCGCCACAAGCCAGCGCCAGCAGGAGCTGGGCGATGTTGGCCCCGGCGGAGAAAAACATCGCCGTTGCCGCCACCGCGATAATCACCGCGGTGCCCATATCCTTTTCCAGCAAGACCAGCCCGAGCACTACCCCTACAAGGATCACGAACGGAGCCAGGCCATAGAGGAAGGTCCTGACCTGATTCCCCTTGCGCGCCAGCCAGTCTGCAATGTAGAGGGCGAGCACCAGCTTGACCAGCTCGCTGGGCTGAAACGAGATGAACGAGCCGAATGTCAGCCAGCGCGTGGCCCCATAGGCGCTTGTCCCGAATCTTAAGACCAGCACCAGGAGGGCCAGCGCCACCAGCATGCCGATGAGCGAGAAGCGGCGCCAGAGCCGGTAATCGATATGCATCGTCACGAGCATGGCGATGACCCCGAGCACAGCCCACAGCAGCTCACGCTGAAAAATGTAGGAGGCATCGCCATAGAGGCTGGCCGAGATGAATGAGCTGGCGCTGTAGACCATGACCAGGCCCAGGCAGAGCAAGGCGAGGACAACGATGAGCAGCCAGTGATCGATCTTGCCGGCAACGCGCGGCAGGCGCATCTCCAGCTCCTCAAGGCGGCGCTGCTCATCCTCGCTCAGCTCCGGGGGAGGCACTGCGGTCGCCGTGGCGCTCTCTTCTTCAGCCAGCAGTCTCCGGCGCCAGCCGGCGGTTAAACCGCTGCGCTGAGGACGGACGGGGGCAGAGGCCGCCGTCTGCTCTACGCGGTTCAGCACACCATCCAATAGCCTGACGGCTCGCGCAGGCAGCTTCTTGCGTGCCAGTGCGGGCACCTTCAGCTGTTCCTCGGCGGCGAGATAGGCCTGGCTGGAGACCGGCTTACGTGGGGTCCGCCCTGCTGGCTGCCTCTTCTTGCCACGCGCGCTCTGGCCTTGCCCGGCGCTTGCGTCCCTGGCCAGGGCCTCCAGCGCTGGCGAGCGCAGGTGAGGCAACGCCTCGCGTCGCCCCCCCTGGTTGCCCGGCCTCGCTTGTCGAGCTTGTCGCTGACGCTCATCAGGCATTGTAATACTCTATTTTCTTAATAGTTATGACAAGAAAAACGATAGACACCGCTTCATTGACCTGGCCTGCCGTGGCGCTCGCAGCCAGGAGTGGAGAACGATGCTTCTCCAGCCTCCGGCTGATCAGCCAGGCGGCAAGATACAGCCTGGCAAGAAGGCCAGCGCTCTGCGTGTGCCCTTTCAGCTCTCTCCTCCCAGAGGTTGGCCATTGGTCTCACGAGTCTGAGCCTGAGCAGACTGGGCAGGCTGCTCCTGTATCGCCTGGATGGCCTGCTCTACATCCTGCTCGCTGAGTGGCTCATGGCTGGCATGCAGGCGCTGCAGATCGATGACCTCCGTGCCCCGGGTCTGGACCAGCTCGCTCCAAGGATCATTGGGGAGCGGCTCGATCACTACCGGCTCGGTGGGAGCGGGCGCTTCGGCCTTCTCTTGCTGCCCAGACTGGCCCGCCAGCCCCAACAGCTGTCGCCAGGTTTCGCTCAGCTCCAGCTCTTCCAGCCGCTGTACCTGTTTTTGCAGATCAAGATCGTCACGCTCTTGCTTCTGATCCTGTAATTCCATTTCGCACCTTTTTATAGTACCAGAAAGAAATCACTGCGACTGATCGGGCGGGACATGGTAGTACCACATCAGCTCCTGAGCGATGGTCTTCCACAGAGGAGCGGCGGCGGTCCCGCCGTAGATACTGGCCTGGGGGCGATCCAGCTTCACCAGAATCACGAAGCGGGGATGGGAGGCGGGCAAGAAGCCCGCGACCGAAGCCTCGGTCTGGTCCTCCGAGATCCCCTGCGTGGTGGCGGTGCCGGTTTTCGCGGCGACCGTATAGCCCGGGACGAGGGCGCGCTGAGCGGAGCCATCGATCGCCGCCACCTCCAGCATACTGGTCAACTCATGGGCCGCTTTACTGCTAATGACGCGGCGCACGACCTGGGGCTGAGTTCTGGTCACATGGCCATTGGCCTCGATAGCGGAGACCAGGTACGGGCGCATCATCAGGCCGTCGTTGGCAATGGCCTGGTAGGCCAGAGCCACCTGCAAGGGCGTCGCCAGGATACTCTGGCCGAAGGCCTGGCGGGCCAGATCGCTGGGTGTCCAGCCGGGCGAGCCGGGGCGGCGGTAGAAGCCGGTGGCCTCGGGGCTATCGATACCGGTGCGCTGACCGAAGCCGAAGCGAGCCAGATAGGGATAATAGCGAGTGGGACCGAGCAGGTCGTGGGCCACGTAGGCGGCCCCGACATTGGCCGAATGGACCAGCACCTCGGTCATCGTCTCGCGTCCCCAGGCCTGGTTCTGCCAGTTTGTCACCATAGGCGTCCCATCGTTGAACGTCAGATAGCCGCGATCATAGATTGCCGTATTGGGCGTAATCAGGCCCTGATCGAGGGCTGCCGCCATCGTCACGGCCTTCAAGGTCGAACCAGGTTCATAGGCGCAGTAGAGAGCCGGATTCAGATAGACCTCCTCGCTGTGGAGGCAACCAGTCTGGTCGGCGTAGCGTCCGTACTGATTCGGGTCATAGCCTGGGTAGCCGGCCATTGCCACCACGGCCCCGGTCTGGGCATCGAGCACCACCACGGTGCCGCCCTGAGCGCCGAGCTGCTTGACGGTTGCGGCCAGCTGCGTCTGCACAAAGTACTGGATCGTGCTATCGATGGTCAGCGTCAGATTAGCGCCGGGCACGGGTGGCTCTTCCGAGCTGGCGCCGACCACCAAGGGATTACCATAGAGATCGCGCTCAGCAGTCAGACTGCCTGGCTTGCCGGCCAGCAGGCTATTATATTGGGCCTCGATTCCATAGACGCCCTGCAGGGACGCACTGCCGCTGACGTAGCCCACGTAGCCGAGCACCTGGGCGGCCAGATCTCCCTGGGGATAGATGCGCTCAGTCTGAGGGGCCAGGAAGACCGCGGGCAGGGCCAGCTCACGGAGGCGCTCACTCTGTTGTGGGGAGATCGCGCGGGCGATGAGCAGTGACCAGCGGTTGGCGGTAAGGGCCTCCATAAAGGCGCGGCGAGTCTCGGCAACGGAGAGCGTAGGCAGCACGCTATGCAGAGCCGTCAGGGTTTGTGAGAGGGCCGCCTGCAGATCATCGGGGTGGTCCTCGGAGAACTGAACCGGCTCGATATAGACGTCGTCGCGCACCACATTGGTTGCAAGCACCAGGCCGTTGGCATCGTAGATGAGGCCGCGCGAGGCGGTCAGGACCTGATCATGAATGTGCTCCTGGCTGGCCAGTAGCGCTAGCTTGTGACCACTGTAGGCCTCGACGATCTGCCAGTAGTAGAGTCGTCCAAGCAGGGCAAGCATGCCAACGCAGACCAGCAAGAAGATGAGCATTTGCCGGGCGCGCGCGCGGCGAACCTCCGTGCTCATTTAGCCTCCTCCCCCAGGCAGAACGCTGCTCCTCGTCTTCTTCATGCGTCGCTTCCTTCATCCATCGCGCTGACTCCCCGGCAGGCCCGTACCCTGGCCTGGACCTCCGACTCTGGCAGTCTGGTCGATTGTTCTCCAGCCAACGATCCAGACCCAGAGGTCGCTGTTGCAGGCTTCATACCCACCCAAGTCACTCGTTCACTGACTCACAGCTACAGACGGAGACGGGACACTGCATCAGGGGGCCGCTCCCGATTGTTGATTGGGAACAGACTGCAAACCGGGCACCTCCAGCACTTCAACAGCCTTTGGGTCGGCAGGAACCAGGCCCTGTGCCTGGGCATGGGCCGCGATATAGGCCGGCGACTGCTCCTGCGCCAGGGTATTGACCAGGTCCTGATTCTGCCGCTGCAGCACTGCCTGCTTTGCCTGATAATCCTGAATCTGCTGGTTCACATTGAGCGCCTGGCTCAGCTGCGACAAGTAGAGCAGGGCCATCAGGGCGATCAGCAGAACGCTGCTGATGGTCAGCGCCACCGGCCCCATCTGGAAGAAGAAGGGGTGAAGCTGACGGCGGCGCCGCGCGGCCACAATAGGCCGCGTGGGAGCCTTTTTCTGTCCACCACTGGCGTAATGCATGGCAGGACCTTCCTTCTCTTGTCTCGCTCTTGCTCTCGCTTGCTGCTAGTCCGCTGCTCGCTGCGCTGCGCGCTCTGTTGCGCTGTGCTCCTCCAGCGATTTGCCTACAAGGCTGGCCTGGAGCCAACATCATCAGCAGGAGGAGGTCGTCCGCATCAGCCTGCCGTCTCTGTGAAGAAGATGCTCAGGCAGGTGAGTCTGCCAGGCGTTCGGCGGCGCGCAGGCGGGCGCTACGCGAACGCGGGTTGGCACGCACCTCCTCAGCCGTCGGCTGTACCGGCTTGGGAGTAAGCAGGCGTAGCCGCGCACGATGGCCACAGACACAGACAGGCGTCCGTGGGGGACAAAGGCAGTCTGTCGCCTCGCGCTTCATAAAATCCTTCACAATGCGATCTTCTAGCGAATGAAAAGCAATTACGACCATCCTGCCCGCCGGGCCACGCTCGCCCGGGGTGCCGCAGCTGAGCAGACTCAGCATCTGCGGCAAGGCTCGCTCCAGATTCTCCAGCTCGCGATTGACGGCAATACGCAGAGCCATAAAGACGCGCGTCGCTGGATGGATGCCATCGCGGGGGGGTCCTTGACGCACGGCAGCGATGGCCGCTGTCACGATTTCAGCCAGCCGGCGTGTAGTGCTGATGGGCGCCTGCCCACGTTCACGCACGATGCGCCGGGCAATCTGGCGGGCATGGCGCTCTTCGCCATAGCGGTAAAAGATGTCGGCCAGTTCCTGCTCATCGGCCCGGTTCACAAGGTCGGCAGCGGAGAGCGGCTGCTCCGGATCGAGCCGCATATCCAGAGGCCCTTCCACAGTAAAAGAGAGGCCGCGCCGCGGGTTTGAAAGCTGCAGAGACGAGAACCCCAGGTCGAGGAGAATCCCCTGGACCGGCCCGAAAGCGTGTGCTGCAGCAATGCGTTCGAGGTCGGCAAAGTTGCCTTGCGCCAAAAGCAGGCGTCCACTTTTCACATACCTGGAGAGGCGCCGCGCTACACGGTCCAGCGCCTCGGGGTCGAGATCGATACCCAGAACTCTGCCATCGGGAGCCGAGCGTTCAAGAATCGCCTCTGTATGACCACCTTCACCTAATGTCCCATCAATATAATGACCGCCCGCTTGCGGTTGAAGAAACCGTACCACCTCTTCCAGCAGCACTGGCATGTGCCTTACTTCCATATTCCACTCGCTTAAACCGCTTGGTACGTGCAGCCGAGCGCTCTGCAGCAGGAAGGAAGACTCTTCCCGCGCACAACGCTGGCCGCCACCGCCACCAGCTAGCTGCCATACCTCCTGTCCACTTGCCCTCCTTGCCCCGCTTAATCCCCTCCGCCAAGACATTACACTAAAAAGGAATTTTGTCCCCTTCGGCTTCCAGCTTCTCTTGATAGGCTCGCCAGATGGCGCGATCCCAAATTTCAAAGTGATCTCGCACGCCGGCTACGGTAACTTCCGTGCCAAGCCTGGCATAGGCTCGCAGCTTGGCCGGGATCACAATCCGTCCTTGAGCATCTAGCTCAACTTCGCTGGCGCTGGGATAGATGCGACGCTCGAAGTCGCGCAGCTCATCGCTGTTCCTGCCCGCCACCAGCTCCGCCGATTTCTCTTCCCAGCGTTGCATCGGATAGACTGACAGACAGGTCCCCATCCCCTTGCTGATCACGGCTCCTCGCCCCATCTGAGCCCGAAAACGCGCCGGCACAGCCATGCGCCCTTTCGAGTCTATCGTATGTTCATATTCACCAAGAAACATGCGCACCCTCTATCGTAACAACGAGGAGCTGCCTGCCTTCCAACGGCATGGCTGGCTGCCAGCCTGGACCGCTGCGCCAGGATTCACCACTTTCCCCCACTTCTCCCCACTACATTATACAGTAATCCGGGGGATGCGAAAAGAGTGTTATCCACCAATTTGGCCCTCCTCAAGTGGATAACTTGTGGATAACTTCCGACGCGCAGTCAGCCACAATGTCACAGTGCTACTGTTACATTCACTGTGTTCTTTAGCACAAAGACAATTGTTACATAACATGTTGTATATCTCCCGGTTAGCATCCTTACACTCCCACTGGCAATCTTCCTTTCTGGCCGCCAAGGCACTTCTGGGATAACCCGCATTGCCGCCCAGGTCGGTAGTTGCGGTGGTGGTGGTGGTGGTGGCTACCCTGGCCGTCTTTGTCTCCTCTTCTCTAGAGCTGTTGGCTTGTGGAGAGCGCTCTATTGGGGCAAGACAACGAGGGCTACGCTCCCTGATGCAGGGTTTGCTCGCTGATGGTGAGTGTCTTGATGCCAGTATTTGCCGTGTCTGCCAATGGTGAGCTATGATGATACTGCTGCTGTTGCTTGGGCGCTGCTCTGTTTCTTTCGTACTGTCTTGAGGCAGGGGCAGCGGACAAGTAGACGAGCGGGAGATTCCTTTGAGAAAGGCAGGAGACAAGTGTATGCCTCTCGATCCGAGTTTGCGCGCTTATCTTGACGGGTTGGCGGCCATGAATGTGCCGCCGATCAGCGCTTTGAAGCCCCAGGTGGCGCGCGAGGCCATCGCTGCCCAGCTGGCCACAGCCCAGGTGAAGGAGCCGGTGGCCCATGTTGAGGATCGGCGTATCCCTGGTCCCGCAGGAGAGATACCTATCCGTGTCTACAGGCCCGCGGGGGCTGGTCCGTTCCCGTTGCTGGTCTTCTTCCACGGCGGCGGCTGGGTAATCTGCAATCTCGACACGCACGATGGTCTCTGTCGCAGTCTGGCCAATGGCGCGGGTTGCGTGGTGGTCTCGGTCGACTATCGGCTGGCTCCTGAGCATAAGTTTCCTGCGGCGCCCGAGGATTGCTACGCAGCAACGCGCTGGGTGGCTGAGCATGCGGCGGAGCTGAACGGAGATGCCCGGCGCCTGGCCGTCGGGGGCGATAGCGCTGGTGGCAATCTGACGGCGGTGGTGACGCACCTGGCGCGCGAGCAGGGCGGGCCTCCCCTGGTTTTTCAGCTCTTGATCTATCCGGCGACGGACTTTACAGCGGATACACCGTCGCGCCGCGAGAATGGCCAGGGCTATAATCTGACGCTCGATGATATGCTGTGGTTCGCCAATCAGTACTTGAACAGTCCCGAGGAGGTGCGCAATCCGCTGGTCTCGCCGATGCTGCGCGAAGATCTGCGTGGACTGCCCCCGGCGTTGGTGATTACCGCCGAGTATGATCCGCTGCGCGATGAGGGTGAGCGGTACGGGGAGCGCCTGCGCGAGGCCGGGGTACCGGTGACAATCCATCGCTATGAGGGGATGATCCACGGCTTTCTTACGCCGCCCATTCCTCTGAGGCAGGCCCAGGATGCGATCGCCGAATGTTGCCAGGCGCTGCGCCAAGCCTTCGGCCTGTAGGAGACCCGACAGGAGCGCGCTTTGTCCTGATGAGGGCGATTGCTCCGATCAGGCGCTGAGGTTGTTGTGACACAGAGGGACTGGACTGGCTGAGATGCCGGGGCGAGGTGCCAGACGAGCAGCCGATCGGTACTTGTCTGGCGCCTCGTTGGCTAGGGGAGAGGGGAGGCCAGCGGGAAAAGGGCGGTGAAGCGGGCGTAGGCTTCATCCCAGGCGGCCCGCCGTTCTGGGTTGGGGAGAAAGGTCTGGGTGACGGTGGAGCAGGCGGCCAGGGTGCGCACTTCTGCGAGGGTGTGGAGTTCTCCGAGGCCGACAAGCTGGAGCAGGGCGTTGCCCTGGGCGGTGGCCTCGATGGGACCAGCAATGACGGCCAGGCCGGTAGCGTCGGCCAGTCCCTGGTTGAGCCAGCGGTTCTGCGCTCCGCCGCCGACGACGTGGATGGCCTGGAGCGTGTTGCCGGTGATGCTGACGGCAAGCTCTAATACCTGACGATAGCGCAGAATGAGGCTGTCGAGGATGGCCCGCACGAGGGCGGGGATGTCGCCGGCGGCGGGAACGGGCTGGCTGTGGGCGCTGAGCTGCTGACGGATGCGGGCCGGCATGTCGCCCGGCGGGAGGAAGAGAGGATGGTCTGGGTCGAAGAGGGCGGCCCAGGCTGGTGCTCCTTCGGCCAGGGTCAGGAGCTGCTCATAGGTGAAGGCTTGCCCCTCCTCTTGCCAGCTGCGGCGGCATTCCTGCAGCAGCCAGAGGCCCATGACGTTGCGCAGAAAGCGGACGGTGCCAAAAACGCCGCCTTCGTTGGTGAAGTTGCTGACGCTGCCCTGGGCGATCTGGGGCTGAGGCAGTTCGAGGCCCACCAGGGACCAGGTGCCGGAGCTGATGTAGGCCCGGTCGCGCGGATTGGCGGGCATGGGTATGCCTGCCACGGCGGCGGCTGTATCGTGGGTCGCTGGGGCGATGACCAGCACATCCTCCCCCAGCTCCTCAGCCAGCTCGCCCTGGACTGTGCCGAGCGGGGTACCCGGCGCTACTACTGCTGGCAGGAAGTGCGTCGGGAGGCCCAGCCTGGTCAGGAGGTCCCTGGCCCAGCTCCCGTGTGGAACTGACCAGCATTGGGTCGTGCTGGCATTGGTATACTCGCAGAGGCGCTCGCCGCTGAGCCAGTAATGGAAGAGGTCGGGCATCAGCAGCAGGTGAGTCGCGTTTTCTAGCAGGCGCGGCTGTTCTCGCTGGTGAGCCAGGAGCTGGTAGAGGGTATTGATTGGCATGAATTGAATGCCCGTTTGGGCGTAGATCTCTTCGCGCGGAATGCGCCTGAAGACCTCGTCCATGAGGCCCTCGGTGCGCCGGTCGCGGTAGTGGATGGGAAGGCCCAGCAGCAGGCCCCGATCGTCAAGCAGGGCATAGTCGACGCCCCAGGTATCGACGCCGATGCTATCGAGCCTGCCAGCCAGGCGGCTCGCCTTACGCAGGCCACTGATGACTTCCTGCCAGAGAGCGAGCACGTTCCAATAGAGGTGATGCTGGAGGACCACCGGGCCGTTGGCGAAGCGATGGACCTCCTCCAGGGTCAGGCGCTGACCATCGTAGCGCGCCAGATGAACGCGCCCGCTCTCCGCTCCCAGGTCAACCACGGCAAGATAGCGCTCGCTCATTCGTGTTCCTCTCTCGCTCTGCTCGCTCTTGCGCTGCGCCAGGCCTCAACCTGAGCAGGCGTTAGCGCAGGTAGGCTGCCGGTACGCCTCCATCGACGGTGAGGGCGCTGCCGGTGGTTTTGGAGGAGCGATCGGAGGCGTAAAAGAGTACGGCCTCGGCGACGTCCTCCGGGAAGACATTGACCTTGAGGGTGGTGCGCTGGCGATAGTAGTCTTCTAGCTGCTCGGGAGCGATGCCATAGGCGCGGGCCCGCTCCTCACGCCAGGCACTGCTCCAGATGCTGGAGCCGCGCAGGACCGCATCAGGCATGACAACATTCACTCGCACGCCGAGCGGCCCGCCCTCTTCGGCCAGGCAGCGAGCGAGATGTTGCTCGGCAGCCTTGGCAGCGCTGTAGGCGCTGTTTTCTTTGCCGGCCACAACGGCATTTTTGGAGGTGATGAAGATTAAGCTGCCACCAAGGCCCTGCTCCTGCCAGTGGCGGAAGGCTGCGCGCGCTACCAGGAAGTAGCCCTGGACCAGTACATCAAAGACCTTGCGCCAGTCCTGCAGGCGAGTTTCGGTCAGGGGAGCCGCGGCGGCGAAGCCAGCGTTGCTGACGACAATATCGAGTCCTCCGTAGGCGCGCACGGTGGCGGCGAAGGCAGTGGCAACCTGTTCCTCGTCGCTGACATCGCAGGGACAGGCCAGCGCGCGCCCCTGGCCATACTGTTGGGTAATGGCGTCGGCGGTCTCTTGGGCACCTTGCGGGTTGAGATCAAGAATGGCAACGTGGGCCCCCTCGGCGGCCAGGCGCAGAGCCGTGGCGCGCCCGATGCCACTGCCGCCGCCAGTCACCAGGGCGATGCGCCCGGCCAGCTCTTTCTCGGGCGGGCGACGTGTGAGCTTGTAGAGTTCCAGCGGCCAGTACTCGATGTCATAGGCTTCCCTCTCAGAGAGCGGGGTAAAGCGGTCCAGGCTCTCGCATGCCCGCATCACGGCCACCGCGCGCTGATAGAGATCACGGGCCACGCCGGCCATCTGGGCATCGCGTCCGCTGGCAATGATGCCGAGATGGGGCACGACGACGATGCGTGGATTGGCGTGCTGCAGGACGTCGCCCGGATGATGCCATTCTTCAAAGTAGCGCTGGTAGTTGTGGCGGAAGGCCGCGATTTCTTCACGCAGAGCTACTTTGAGAGCTTCGAGACCCTGGGCCGGTTCCCAGGGAACCCAGACCGGCCAGTGGCGCGTGTGCACAAGGTGATCAGGACAGGCGGAGCCGCGGCGGGCTACCTCGCGCGCCTCGGGAGCGCTGGCGAAGGTCAGGGCCTCCTCGCTGCTATCGACGGTCAGAACCATTCGCTGCGGCTGGCTGAGCTGGCCGCGCAGGCCGGGTAAGATGCTCGCCAGCAGCTGCTCGCGCTCGGCGGCACTCAGCCCGGGCTGAGCGACCAGGACGGTTGTCCGCCCACGGCGCTGACGCTCGGCAGCAACGAAGTCTTCAGCCTCCTGGACCACACGCAGGGTCTGCTCGTAGCAGGCGCGGGCGCTGTCGCCCCAGGTCACCAGGCCATGCTTTTCGAGAATGACCAGTTCGACCTCGGGATTGGTTCGTACCGCCTGGGCGACCTGCCTGGCAAGGGTGAAGCCTGGACGGATATAAGGAATCCAGGCCATGCGTCGGCCAAAGACCTCCTCGGCCAGTCGGCGCCCGTTCTGGGCGTTGGCGAAGGCAAGAATGGCGTCGGGATGCGTGTGATCGACGTGGGCAAAGGGCAGGAAGGCATGGAGCAGCGTCTCGATCGAAGGGCGCGGACGTCCTGGTTCGGCAAGGCAATGGAGCAGATAGGCAACCATCTCTTCATCGCTGAGGGCCTCGCGCTCTTCCAGTGGCAGCACGTCGTCCAGGCGCAGCGGCACAAAGTCGGCCATCGTCATGGTCGCCAGGTCAGACCCACTGCCTTTGACCCACATGATGCGCGTGGGCCGTCCGCGGAAATCTGGCTGAGTCAGCTTGACAGAAGTATTGCCCCCACCCCAGTTGGCCAGGCTGCGATCGCGCCCCAGCAGATGCGAGCGATAGAGCAACAGCGCGACCTCGTCCGCCTCTTGCCCTTGAATGTCGTCATCGCGCCAGAGATTGCGCGGCATAGCGTTGTCTCCCCTTTCCAAAGCCAAACAAGAGAAGAATGCACCTGGAGAGCAGCAACCCAGGCGACAAATCGACCAGTCTGACCATCAGGCACCTGGATAGCCGCTTGCTCCGCCCTTACTGGCCGGGCGCGCCCGCGCCACCTCATCGGCATAGCCGCTGCGGCGGAAGGCGGCTATGGGGTCGGGATCAAGACCCATCTCCTCGCGCGCCTGCGCCAGCAGAGGACGAACATCAGTCTCAAAAGCATCCCGCAGCACCCGGTAGGCTCCAAGTACATCCCCCGCCGCCTGGGCCTCGGCCAGACGCCGGCGATCAACCAGCAAGGCGCGGGCGTAGGCGCTCTGAATATGGAGGACCGACTGTATCATGGCCTCGATCTTGGGCTCAATATTGT